>NZ_AKJJ01000038.1:0-96299 GCF_000282395.1 Pseudomonas sp. GM55
AGATCAAAAGCCAAAGCAAAAGCGAGGCGGCCTGACAGCCGACCTGACCACAACTGAACGCCGTTCCCCTGTAGGAGCGAGCTTGCTGGCGAAGGCGGCGTTGAGTTTTGAGCTGATCTTGAGGGCGCCTTCGCTGGCAAGCCAGCTCCTACACAGGATCGCGGCGTTAGTTATTGGATCGTGGCCATGAAAAAGCCCCCCATCGGTCACCCGATGGGGGGCTTTTGTGCGTCTGGCGTCAGGTCAAACCTTGACGATCCAGCCTGCTGGCGCTTCGATGTCGCCGGTTTGCACGCCGGTCAGCTCTTTGTAGAGCTTCTGGGTGATCGGGCCGACTTCGGTTTCGCTGTGGAACACATGCAGGTGATCGTTGTAGCTGATGCCACCGATCGGCGTGATCACTGCGGCGGTACCGCAAGCACCGGCTTCCTTGAAGTCCGCCAGCTTGTCGATGAACACGTCGCCTTCGATCACTTCCAGGCCCAGACGGGTCTTGGCCAGTTCGATCAGCGACAGGCGGGTGATGCCTGGCAGCACCGACGGCGAGTTCGGGGTCACGAACTTGTTGTCGTGGGTGATCCCGAAGAAGTTGGCCGAGCCGACTTCCTCGATCTTCTTGTGAGTCAGCGGGTCCAGGTAGATGGCGTCGGCAAAGTGCGCCTTCTTCGCCTGGGAGCCCGGCATCAGGCTGGCGGCGTAGTTGCCACCGACCTTGGCGGCACCGGTGCCTTGTGGCGCGGCGCGGTCGTAGCTGGAGATCAGGAAGTTGTGCGGGGTCAGGCCGCCCTTGAAGTAGGCGCCGACCGGGATCGCAAACACCGAGAAGATAAACTCCGGCGCGGTACGCACGCCGATGTTGTCACCCACGCCGATCACGAACGGACGCAGGTACAGCGCGCCGCCGGTGCCGTACGGCGGGATGAAACGCTCGTTGGCGCGAACCACTTCCTTGCACGCTTCGATGAACTGCTCGGTGGACACGTGCGGCATCAGCAGGCGGGTACAGCTGCGCTGCATGCGCGCGGCGTTCTGGTCCGGGCGGAACAGGTTGATCGAGCCGTCCTTGCAACGATAGGCCTTCAGGCCTTCGAAGCACTGCTGGCCATAGTGAAGGGCAGTGGAGCCTTCGCTGATGTGCAGCACGTTGTCTTCGGTCAGGGTGCCTTTGTCCCATTCGCCATTGCGAAAGTACGACAGATAGCGTTTGTCGGTCTTGATGTAGTCAAAACCCAGCTTGTCCCAGTTGATGCTTTCGTTACCCATGACACCCTCTATCACTTAACAACCGCCGAAACGGTTCAAGGCTTCTGACGTTTTTCCGGATGGGCACAACAATACTTCATTCCGGGCCCATTTCGCAGCCCGTATTGCATTCCTTGCAGAAGCTGGCTTGCCAGCGATCAATGCGATGCGGTGTGTCAGACAGACCGCCTTCGCCGGCAAGCCGGCTCCTACAGTTTTAGCGTGCGTTGTGATTTCAAAGGTGCAAGGCGTGGCCAAGGGCCCGCAACGCCGCTTCCTGCACCGCCTCACCCAGCGTCGGATGCGCATGGATGGTGCCGCCGATGTCTTCCAGCCGCGCGCCCATCTCCAGGCTTTGCGCAAACGCCGTGGACAACTCCGAGACGCCAACGCCCACCGCTTGCCAGCCGACAATCAGATGATTGTCGCGACGGGCGACCACGCGCACGAAGCCGCTTTTCGACTCCAGCGTCATGGCCCGGCCATTGGCGGCAAACGGAAAGTTCGACACGATGCAGTCCAGGCCCGCGGCCTTGGCGTCGTCCGGGGTCTTGCCGACCACCACCAGTTCCGGGTCGGTGAAGCACACGGCGGCGATGGCGGTCGGGTTGAACTCGCGGGATTTACCGCTGATCAGTTCGGCGACCATCTCGCCCTGGGCCATGGCCCGGTGCGCAAGCATCGGTTCGCCGCTCAGGTCGCCGATGGCATAGACGTTGCGCATGCTGGTCTGGCAGCGGTTGTCGATCTTGATCGACGAACCGTTCATGTCCAGGTTCAGCGCTTCGAGGTTCCAGCCCTGGGTGTTCGGCTTGCGACCGACGGCCACCAGCACCTGGTCGGTTTCCAGGTTCAGGGTTTCGCCGTTCGGGTCGAGCACTTGCAATGTATTTGCTTGAGAATCAAAGCCTTGCACGCTGTGTTTCAAGTAAAGCTTCACGCCGAGTTTTTTCAGTTCGTCGTGCACGGGCTGGGTCAGCTCGGCGTCGTAGGCCGGCAGGATGCGTTCCTGGGCTTCCACCACGCTGACGTCGGCGCCGAGCTTGCGATAGGCAATGCCCAGTTCAAGACCGATGTAACCGCCGCCGACCACAATCAAGCGCTTGGGCACGGAGGTCGGCGCCAGGGCTTCGGTGGACGAGATGATCGGCCCGCCAATCGGCAGCATCGGCAGGTTGACGCTCTGGGAGCCAGTGGCCAGCACCAGGTGTTCGCACTGGATACGCGTGTCGCCGACTTCCACGGTTTTGCCGTCGATGACCTTGGCCCAGCCTTGAATGACCTGGACCTTGTTCTTTTTCAGCAGCGCCGCGACGCCGGTGGTCAGGCGATCGACGATGCCGTCCTTCCATTCCACGCTCTTGCCGATGTCCAGGGTCGGCGCCGAGACGCTGATGCCCAGGGCCGAATGCTGGTTGTGGTGGCGGGTCTGGTGGAACTGCTCGGCGACGTGAATCAGTGCCTTGGACGGAATGCAGCCGATGTTCAGGCAGGTGCCGCCCAGGGATTGGCCTTCCACCAGAATGGTCGGGATACCCAGTTGGCCGGCACGGATCGCCGTCACATAGCCGCCGGGGCCGCCACCGATGATCAGCAGTGTGGTGTGCAAAGTCTGCATGAATTACTCCACAAACAAGGTAGCGGGTTGTTCGAGCAAGCCACGGATGGCCTGGATGAATAGCGCCGCGTCCATGCCGTCGACCACCCGGTGATCGAAGGAGCTGGAGAGGTTCATCATCTTGCGGATCACGATCTGGCCTTTGATTACCATTGGTCGTTCGACGATCTTGTTGACGCCGACAATCGCCACTTCCGGCAGGTTCAGCACCGGCGTGCTGACGATGCCGCCCAAGGCGCCGAGGCTGGTCAGGGTAATGGTCGAACCGGACAACTCGTCGCGGCTGGCCTTGCCGTTGCGTGCTGCGGTGGCCAGGCGGGCGATTTCCGCCGCGCTGTCCCACAGGCTGCGGGCTTCGGCGTGACGCACCACCGGCACCATCAGGCCGACGTCGCTCTGGGTCGCGACGCCGACGTGTACGGCGCCAAGGCGGGTGATGACCTGGGCTTCGTCGTCGTAGCGAGCGTTCATTTGCGGGAAGTCGCGCAGGGCGACGACCATGGCGCGGACCAGGAATGGCAGCAAGGTCAGTTTGCCGCGAGTCGCGCCATGTTTTTCGTTGAGGTGCGCGCGCAACTCTTCCACGGCGGTGACGTCGATTTCTTCGACGTAGCTGAAGTGGGCAGCGCGCTGGGTGGCGTCCTGCATGCGCTGGGCGATCTTGCGGCGCATGCCGATCACCGGGATCTGCTGTTCATCGGTGCGCTGGGCATAAGCGGCGGAGGCGGGTGCCGAAGCGTTCGACTGACCTTGGGCCAGATAGGCTTCGAGGTCGTCGTGCAGAATCCGACCGGCGGGGCCGCTGCCACGTACCAGGCGCAACTGGATGCCGAGATCCAGCGCATGCTTGCGCACGGCCGGCGAGGCCAGCGGACGTTCATCGGCTTCGCGAGCCACCATCGGGCCCTGGCATATGGCAGCTTTCGGCGCTGCGGCAGCGACCGGTTTGCTTTCCATCACGGCGTCGACTTTCGGTGCTGCGACCGGTGCTTCTTTCACAGGGGCCGGTTGCGCCGACTCCTTAACGTTGCCTGCGCCTTCGACTTCAATGCTGATCAGCACGCTGCCAACCGCCATGACTTCGCCCGGCTGGCCACCGAGGGCGATCACCTTGCCATGCACCGGCGACGGAATATCCACCATCGCTTTATCCGTCATGACATCGGCCAGCACCTGATCTTCGACGACCATGTCGCCAACCTTGACGTGCCACACCGACAATTCAACTTCTGCAATGCCTTCACCAATGTCCGGCATTTTAATAACGTGCGTGCCCATTCAGACCTCCATGACCCGTTTCAACGCCGCGCCCACACGGGACGGCCCTGGGAAATACGCCCACTCTTGCGCGTGCGGGTAGGGAGTGTCCCAACCGGTGACGCGTTCGATCGGCGCTTCCAGGTAGTGGAAGCAGTGCTCTTGCACCAGCGCTGTCAGCTCGGCGCCGAAGCCGCAAGTACGGGTGGCTTCGTGAACGATCACGCAACGTCCGGTTTTCTTCACCGACTTGGTGATGGTTTCCAGGTCCAGCGGCCACAGGCTGCGCAGGTCGATGACTTCGGCATCCACGCCGCTTTCTTCAGCGGCCACTTGCGACACATAGACGGTGGTGCCGTAGGTCAGAACGGTGACGTCCTTGCCCGGACGGGCGATGGCGGCAACGTCCAGCGGTACGGTGTAGTAGCCGTCCGGAACCTGTGCGGCGGGGTGTTTCGACCACGGGGTTACCGGGCGCTCGTGGTGGCCGTCGAAAGGACCGTTGTACAGGCGTTTCGGCTCGAGGAAGATCACCGGGTCATCGTTTTCGATGGAGGCGATCAGCAGGCCCTTGGCGTCGTAGGGGTTGGACGGCATGACGGTGCGCAGGCCGCACACCTGGGTGAAGAGTGCCTCGATGCTCTGGCTGTGGGTCTGGCCGCCGTAGATGCCGCCGCCGCAGGGCATGCGCAGGGTCATCGGCGCGGTGAACTCGCCGGCGGAGCGATAACGCAGGCGCGCGGCTTCGGAAATGATCTGGTCGTAGGCCGGGTAGACGTAGTCGGCGAACTGGATCTCCACCACCGGGCGCAGACCGTAGGCGCCCATGCCCACGGCAGTGCCGACGATACCGCTTTCAGAGATCGGCGCGTCGAACACCCGCGAGGTGCCGTACTTGGCCTGCAGGCCTTCGGTGCAGCGGAACACGCCACCGAAGTAACCCACGTCCTGGCCGAAGACCACGACGTTGTCGTCCCGTTCAAGCATCACATCCATGGCCGAGCGCAGGGCCTGGATCATGGTCATGGTGGTCGTGGTCATGGCGGTTTCCAGCTCGATTTGGTTGTTGTGATCGTTCATGTCAGATCCCCAACTCTTGACGCTGGCGCTTCAAGTGCTCCGGCATCTCTTTGTAAACGTCTTCGAACATGGTCGCGGCGCTCGGAATCTGGCCGCCGGCGAGGGTGCCGTACTGTTCGGCTTCTTTTTGCGCAGCGATCACTTCGGCTTCCAGTTCGGCGCTGACCGCGGCGTGTTCCTCTTCGGACCACTGGCCGATCTTGATCAGGTGCTGCTTGAGGCGCGCAATCGGATCACCCAGCGGGAAGTGGCTCCAGTCATCGGCGGGGCGGTATTTGGAAGGATCATCAGACGTCGAATGCGGGCCGGCGCGGTAGGTGACCCATTCGATCATGGTCGGGCCGAGACCGCGGCGCGCACGTTCGGCGGCCCAGGCAGAGGCGGCGTAGACCGCGACGAAGTCGTTGCCATCGACCCGCAGGGAGGCAATGCCGCAACCGACGCCACGCCCGGCGAAGGTGGTGGCTTCACCACCGGCAATCGCCTGGAACGTGGAAATCGCCCACTGGTTGTTGACCACGTTGAGGATCACCGGCGCGCGGTACACGTGGGCGAATGTCAGGGCAGTGTGGAAGTCCGATTCGGCGGTGGCGCCGTCGCCGATCCACGCCGAGGCGATTTTGGTGTCGCCCTTGATCGCCGAGGCCATGCCCCAGCCCACGCCCTGAATGAACTGGGTGGCGAGGTTGCCGGAAATGGTGAAGAAGCCGGCGTCCTTGACCGAGTACATGATCGGCAATTGCCGGCCCTTGAGCGGATCGCGCTCGTTGGACAGCAACTGGCAGATCAGGCCGACCAGCGGTACGTCGCGGGCCATCAGGATGCTTTGTTGGCGGTAGGTCGGGAAGCACATGTCGTCGATGTTCAAGGCCAGGGCCTGAGCGCTGCCGATGGCTTCTTCGCCAAGGCTCTGCATGTAGAACGACATTTTTTTCTGACGCTGGGCGACCACCATGCGGTTGTCGTAGATCCGCGTCTTGAGCATGGCGCGCATGCCCTTGCGCAGGATTTCCACCGGTACGTTTTCAGCCCAGGGGCCGTGGGCGTTGCCCTGGTCGTCGAGCACGCGGATCAGGCCTCGGGCCAGGTCAGCCGTGTCAGCCGGTTCAACGTCGATTTGGGGTTTGCGCACCGTACCGGCATCGGTCAGGTGCAGGTAGGAGAAGTCGGTTTTGCACCCTGGGCGGCCCGAGGGTTCGGGGACGTGCAGGCGCAGCGGTTCATACGCTTGGGTCATGGCTTCTACGCTCGATCTTGTGAATTTCTTGTAGTGAGCTGACAGATTTCATTCGGTAAATGAAATCTTGTCCTACAACAATCATAGGCCCGCCCAAGAAGAATATTTCTCTCTGTTTCGTTGCGTTAAAGACCATTTGCAGATAAAAAAACTGCATAAACATAAAAAGCAGGTGGTTTTGTCTCATGCGCAAACTGGACCGTACCGATATCGGCATTCTCAACAGCCTTCAGGAGAATGCACGCATCACCAACGCCGACCTCGCGCGCTCGGTGAATCTTTCCCCGACGCCCTGTTTCAACCGGGTCAAGGCCATGGAAGAACTGGGGGTGATTCGCGAGCAAGTGACGCTGCTGGATGCCGACCTGCTGGGGCTGCATGTGAACGTGTTCATTCACGTCAGCCTGGAGAAGCAGGTGGAGGAGGCGTTGCAGCATTTCGAGGAAGCGATTTCCGACCGCCCCGAGGTGATGGAGTGCTACTTGATGGCCGGCGACCCGGACTACCTGATCCGGGTACTGGTGCCGACCATTCAGTCGCTGGAGCGCTTCATGATGGACTTTCTGACCAAGGTGCCGGGGGTGGCGAACATCCGTTCGAGCTTTGCGCTCAAGCAGGTGCGCTACAAGACGGCGTTGCCATTGCCGGCAAACGGATTGATCCTCGGCAATTAGACACAAGCATCTTTATCGCCTGATACGCCGCCTTCGCTGGCAAGCCAGCTCCTACAGTGCGCAAACCTTGTGTAGGAGCTGGCTTGCCAGCGAAAGGCCGCAGGCCGCTTTCAGCATTTCAAGTTTGTGTGTTCAGAATTTGTTCAGAGGTATCTTCAGGTAAGTCACGCCATTGCCCTCGGCCGGTGGCAAATTCCCCGCCCGCACGTTCACCTGAATCGCCGGCAGCAACAGTGTCGGCATGCCCAGCCCTGCATCACGCCGTGTACGCATTTCCACGAATGCGGCTTCATCGATCCCGTCATGCACATGAATGTTGTTTTTGCGCTGCTCGCCCACAGTCGTCATGCATTGGGGGGAGCGGCCTACGGGCGGGTAGTCGTGGCAGACGAACAGCCGCACGCTGGCGGGGAAGGCCAGCAGTTTGTGGATCGAGGCGAACATCTGGTTGGCATTGCCGCCCGGGAAATCACAGCGGGCGGTGCCGACGTCCGGCATGAACATCGTGTCGCCCACCAGAATCACATCGCTGTCGATCAGGTAAGCCATGTCCGCCGGGGTATGGCCGGGCACGTGCAGGGCGGTCGCCTTGAGATTGCCGATCATGAACGATTCGTCGGGGGCGAACAGGTGATCGAACTGGGAGCCGTCGACGCGAAAGGAGGGCTCCAGATTGAACAGCGCCTTGAACACGTCCTGGACCTTGCTGATCGACTCGCCAATGGCGATCTTGCCGCCCAGTTCCCGCCGCAGATAAGGCGCGGCGGACAGGTGATCGGCATGGGCGTGGGTTTCCAGCAGCCATTGCACCTGCAGCTTGTGGGCACGGACGAAGGCGATGATTTTGTCAGCCTGGGTCGTCGCGGTGCGCCCGGCGGCACCGTCGTAATCGAGCACGGGGTCGACAATCGCACACTGCCCGCCATCGGCCTCGTAAACCACATAACTGTAGGTCGAGGAGGCGGGGTCGAGGAAAGCTTCAATCAGCGCGGGCATGGACACGGACCTGTGCAGGGGTAGAAAAACCAGTCATGGGTTGCAACACTTTACATAAAAACATAATGTTCGCAGCTTAAGTGACGTTGAAGGCATCCTGCAAATGCAATCCAGTCTGACCGAATGTGAAGTCGCTCAATTGCGCGCCTCTGCCTCCAAGGCGTGTGCGCTGCTCAAGGCCCTGGCCAATGAGGATCGCCTGTTGATCCTGTGCCAGCTGACCCAGGGCGAACGCAACGTTGGCGAGCTGGAGAAAATGACCGGCGTGCGCCAACCGACCCTGTCCCAGCAATTGGGGATCCTGCGCGATGAAGGACTGGTCGCGACCCGTCGTGAAGGCAAGTACATTTTTTACGGTCTCGCCAGTCACGAAGTGATCCAGGTGATGAAAACCCTCTCCGGGCTTTATTGCGGCGCGGTGCTTAAAAGCTGGGTTCAACCCTGATCTTGTTCAACACCCCGAACCTGTGGGAGCGGGCTTGCCCGCGATGGGGCCGGCACATCCGACATCAATGGCGACTGACCTGACGTCATCGCGGCGGTGCGGCGATCCGACAAGCCCGCTCCCACAGGGTTTGTGGTTTGATTCGTAACAATCCTTGCGTGCAGCAAAAGGAACAAACAATGAACGATCAACACTGGGGCCCATCCATCAGTGCAGATATCGTGGTCATCGGCGGCGGCACGGCGGGCATCGGCCTTGTCGCCAGCCTGCTCAAGCGTAGCCCGCATCTGAACGTCACCGTGATCGAACCCGACTCCCGGCACTTCTATCAACCGGCCTGGACGCTGGTCGGCGGTGGTGCCTACAACGTGGCAAGCACCGTGCGGCCGACTGCGTCGGTGATGCCGCGCGGGGCCAATTGGGTGCAGGCTGCCGTGACCGGCATCGATCCTGACAAGCGCCAACTCACCCTCAGTGACGCGCGCACGGTCAGCTATCACAACCTGGTCGTCTGCCCCGGCCTGCGCCTGGCCTGGGAAAAAATCGAAGGTTTGAAGGAAACCCTTGGTCAGCATGGCGTGACCTCGAATTACAGCTTTCAGCACACGACCTACACCTGGGATCAGGTGCAGAAATTGCGCGGCGGCAAGGTGTTGTTCACCCAGCCGGCCATGCCGATCAAATGTGCGGGAGCGCCACAAAAGGCGCTGTACCTGTCCTGCGATCACTGGAACAGGACCGGTGTGCTGAACAACATTGACGTCGAATTCAATCTTGCTGGCGCGGCGCTGTTTGGTGTGGCGACGTTTGTCCCGCCGCTGATGAAGTACATCGAGAAATACAAGGCCCGGTTGGCGTTCAACTCGAATCTGGTCAAGGTCGACGGCCCGGCGAAAACCGCGTGGTTCGATGTCAGGGATGCCAATGGCAATGTCACCCGTCAGGCAAAAACCTTTGACCTGCTGCATGTCGTACCGCCCCAGGTCTCCCCGGATTTCATCGCCCATAGCCCGCTGGCCGACAGCGCTGGCTGGTGCGAGGTCGATCCGCACAGCCTGCAGCATCCACGTTATCCCGACGTCTTCGCGCTGGGTGATATCTGCGGCACCACGAATGCAAAAACCGCTGCAGCAGTGCGCAAGCAGATCGTGGTGGTGGCCGAAAACCTGTTGGCCTTGCGCAAGCAACAAGCGCTGCCGCTGAAGTACGACGGCTATGGCTCCTGTCCGCTGACGGTGGAGAAGGGCAAGGTGATCCTTGCCGAGTTCGGTTACGCGGGCAAGTTGCTGCCGACCTTTCCCCTTGACCCGACGATACCGCGCCGCTCGGCGTGGTGGCTGAAGGCGACGCTGCTACCGTGGTTCTACTGGAACGGTATGCTCAAGGGCCGCGAGTGGCTGACGCGTGTGTCCAGGGTCGACTGAGAACTCCCTATGTTGCTGGCAAGTCTGTTTGGCGTAGTGATGGGGTTGGTGCTCGGCTTGACGGGCGCTGGCGGCGGTATCCTTGCGGTGCCGGCCTTGGTGTTGGGGCTGGGCTGGAGCATGACCCAGGCCGCTCCGGTGGCGTTGTTCGCGGTGGGCAGTGCGGCGGCGGTCGGCGCCATCGATGGGTTGCGCCACGGCCTGGTGCGTTATCGTGCGGCGTTGTTGATCGCGGCCCTGGGCGCGGTGTTTTCGCCGATGGGCATCTACTTCGCCCATCAGTTGCCGGAAAAAATCCTGATGATCCTGTTCAGCCTGTTGATGGTCATGGTGGCCTGGCGGATGTTGCGCCGTGAACGCAAGGATGACGGCCCGAGCGATCATGGGCACGCCAACTGGGGGCAGAAGAACTGCATGCTCGATCAACAGACCGGGCGCTTTTCCTGGACCGCCAAATGCACCGCGACCCTCGCCGCACTCGGTGCGGTGACGGGGGTGGTGTCGGGATTGCTGGGCGTCGGCGGCGGCTTTCTGATCGTCCCTGCGTTCAAGCAACTGACCGATGTGCAAATGCGCGGGATAGTCGCCACCTCGCTGATGGTGATCAGCCTGATTTCCGCCATCGGGGTGATTGGCGCGTTCCATGCCGGTGTGCGCATTGACGGCGTCGGTGCCACCTTCATCGGCGCCAGCATCGCCGGCATGATCGTTGGCCGCAAGCTGTGCGCCCGGGTTCCGGCGCGGGGGTTGCAGGTCGGGTTCGCCAGCATCTGCGTGGTGGTCGCCGTTTACATGCTGTTCAAAGCCAACGCCTGACCGGTACCGGTTCCTGCGGATGCCAGTCGGGTCCGCGGGCCTACACCCTAAGTGGCGAGCCTCGCCGACCAGCGGTCGTACGTCATAGTGGTCACGCACCGCCGTCCAGTCCAAAGCATCTGAAAACCACCCCCAAGGCAGCGTATGGCGCCGCCGGTCAGGTTTCGATAATCGCCTCCGACACTCAGTCCCCCGTTTCGGAGCGCGCCATGCACAACAATAAGAACTTCACGCATCGTTTTCTGCCAGCCTTCATCGCCTGCCTGTCCGCCCTTGGCCTGAGCCCGGTGGCCAAGGCGGAAATCATGCTGTACGACAAGGACCAGACCACGTTCTCCACCGACGGCTACATCAACGCCTTTTACGTGAACAGCGATGTCGACCGCGCCGGCGATCAGTTCGACCGTCGGCAGTCACGGGTGAAGATGGGCTTTTTGCCCAACTACCTGGGGTTCAACATGGGCAAGCAGGTAGACGATCTCAAGCTCGGTGCCCGCGCCTCGTTCTGGGTCACCATCAACGACAGTCAAACCAACGGCACCGACACGGCCATCGATGTGCGGCAGTTCTACGGCACCGTAGCCAACCCGGAATGGGGCGAGGTGCTGATCGGCAAAGACTTCGGGCTGTTCGCCCGTTCCAACATCCTGCTCGACGAAATGCTCGCCGGTTACGGTCAGGTCAGCGATACGCTGGGGCTGGTGGATGGCGGCGGCGTGTCGTTCGGCAACATAGGCACCGGTTACCCGTATCCGTTCCCGACCTCGCAGATCACCTATCGCACCCCGGTGATGGACGGTCTGCGTGTGGCGGTAGGCATCATGGACCCGGTAGACACCAACGACAGCAGCCCGACGGGCAAGGCCTATCAGGAAAACCCGCGTACCGAGAGCGAAATCACCTATCAATTCGACCTGGCCGGGGCAAAGATCTACAGCTGGGTCAACGGCAGCTACCAGACCTCGGACAACACTGACTCCACAGTCGAGACCGTCACCTCCAAGGGTGTCGGTTATGGTGTGCAGGCGAAGATGGGCGGTTTGTCCCTCACCGGGTCGGGTTTCCAGGCCAAGGGCATCAACCCTTTTTTCACCAATAATGCCGGCGAGCCGACCCTGCGCAACGTCGACAGCGACGGCTACCTGTTGCAGGGCTCTTATAAACTGGGCAAGAACCGCCTGGCCTTGTCTTACGGCAAGACCAATGACGATGGCAACGGCGTGGTCGGCAGCGGCGCGGACTATGAGACCCGCGGCATCGCGTTGTTCCATGACGTGAACGACAACCTCAAGCTGGTGGCCGAGTACAACCAGTTCGAAATCAACGGCCACGACACCAGCGACCAGAACGAAGACACCGACACCTTTGCAGTGGGTGCGGTGCTGACCTGGTAACCCCGGGAGGTGACCCTGGCCGTGCGCATCGCGGCGAGGGTCGCCGCCCGTCTCATCCCATCGAAGCGGCTACCCGCTACCCAAGTAGCATTCGTCGTACCTCGCAGACTTCGTACACTCGTACCTCATACACACGCACCTGCGGGAGGTAAGGATGCAGCAGAGCGAAGGCGTCGTCAGTGCAATGTCCCAGGCCACCGATGCCCGGCAGGTCGCGCAGGAACTGGCAGGACAGTTGTTGCATCCGCACCTGGGGTTCGTGCTGTTCTTCTGTTCCGCCGAGTACGACTTGCAGGCACTGGGCCAGGCCTTGCAGCAAAGCTTCGGCGGCATTCGCCTGGTGGGCTGCACCAGCGCCGGGGAAATCACTCCGCTGGGCTACGGGCGCAATTGCGTGACGGCGGTGGGCTTCGATCATCGGCACTTTTCCATCGCGATCGAGCTGATCGACGAGATGGAGCACTTCAGCCTGATCGACGCCCAGCAAATGGTCGAGCGCCTGGTCAGTGGCTGCCGCAGCAACACCCTGGCCCCGATCAAGGGCAACAGCTTTGCCCTGACCCTGCTCGATGGCCTGTCCAGCCGCGAAGAAATGGTCCTGGCGGCCTTGAGCGCGGCATTGGGTGACATTCCGCATTTCGGCGGCTCGGCCGGCGACGATAACTACCTGACCCATACCCATGTGTACTTCGATGGCGAGTTTCACAGCGGCGCGGCCGTGGTGGTGCTGGTCAATACCTGGCTGGATTTCGAAGTGTTCACTACCCACCACGTGTTGCCCCGTGCCGAGAAACTGGTGGTCACCGGGGCCGACAGCACCTTGCGCCGGGTCTTCGAACTCAATGCCGAGCCGGCCGCCGAGGAATACGCCCGGCACATCGGCGTGCCGGTGGCGCAGCTCGATCACCGGGTCTTCGCCGCGCACCCGTTGGCGGTGCGAATCAACCAGCAGTACTACGTGCGGGCCATCCAGCAGGTGCATCCGGACCTGAGCTTGAGTTTCTACTGCGCCGTGGAAAACGGCATCGTCCTCACCGCGATGACCCCGGGCCCGATGCTGCCGAATCTGCAGAGCCTGTTCGAAGGGTTGCAGGAGCGCCTGGGTGATTTGCTGCTGACCATCGGGTGCGACTGTTTCCTGCGGCGTCTGGAACTTGAAGACGACGGCAGCCTTGATCGGATCGGCACGTTTTTGCGTGAGCAACGGGTGATGGGTTTCAACACCTATGGAGAACAGTTCAATGGCATGCACATCAACCAGACCTTCACCGGCGTTGCCATTGCCCGTGGCCGTGCCCCAGGACCTCGCTGAGCTGCAGGCCGAAGTGGCCAGGCTGCTCCTGGAAAACCATAAACTGCAGCGCATCAACGGCGCGCTGATCGAACGGGTCGAGTCCGGGGTGACCCGCGGCAACGATCCGTACGCCGCATTCCAGCATTCGGTGGTGCTTGCCGAGCAAGTGCGCGAACGCACCGATGCCCTGAACCAGGCCATGGCGGAACTCAAGGCCGGTAATCATTTGCTCAGCGAAGCCCGCCTGCGCGCGGAAACGGCGCATCAACACCTGATCGATGCCATCGAAAGCATTTCCGACGCCTTCGTCCTGTTCGACGCCGAGCAGCGCATCGTGCTGTTCAACAGTCGCTTCAAGGCGTTCTGGAGCAACAGCCGGATGCGCATCAACGCCGGCATGCGCTTGGCCGAGGTCAAGCGGCTGATGATGAACAACGGCCTGTTCACCGAAGAACCACGCGGGCATGCCGACGAAAACCTGCTTTACCGCCTGCAGGACGGGCGCTGGCTGCAAGTCAGCGAGCGGCCGACCCAGGAGGGTGGGCGGGTGATTCTGTTCACCGACATTACCGACGTCAAACTCAGCGAAACCGTGCGCCGGGAGCAGGCGGTGGCGCAGAAGTCGCATCTGTTGCAACGGGCGGTCGACAACCTGTCCCAAGGGGTGGCAATGGTCAACGCCGAGGGCATTCTGGAACTGTGGAACCGGCGTTTCCTGGAGTTGAGCGGTCTGGCGCCGGTGGCGGCCCATCGCCCGTTTGCCGAAGTGATCGCCGACAGCGAGCTGAACCTGCTGACCCCGGCCAGTCGCGATGGCAACGGCCGACCGGTAAAGGAATGCGAGCAGCGCCTGTACGATGGCCGGGTTCTGGAAATTCGCACCCATCCGCTGCCCACCGGCGGTTTCGTCAACACCTTCACCGACATTACCGAACGCTACCAGCACGCCGAGGCGCTGAGCGAAAGCGAACACTGGATTCGCCTGATCACCGATCACGTGCCGGCATTGATTGCCTACCTCAATGCCGATCTGGTCTACGAGTTCACCAACAAGGTCTACGAAGAGTGGTACTGCTGGCCCCGAGGCGTGATGCTCGGCCAGAGTCTGCGCGAAGTGCACAGCGAACAGCATTACCAGCGGCTGGAGCCCTACGTGGCCAGGGCGCTGGCGGGGGAGAGCGTGACCTTCGAGTTCGCCGAAACCAACGTCAACGCCCAGGAGCGCTACATGCTGCGCTCCTATGTGCCCAACCGTCTGGCCAGTGGCGAGGTGGTGGGGATTTTCGTGCTGATCCGCGACATCACCGAACGCCGCCGCACCGCCGAGGCGCTGCATCAGGCCTATCAGAACCTTGAGCTGCGGGTGCGCGAGCGCACGGCGGAATTGACCACCCTCAACGATCAGTTGCTGCGTGAGATCGATGAACGTCGCCGGGTCGAGTCACGCTTGCGTGAGGCCAAGCAGGAAGCTGAGCAGGCCAACCTGTCGAAAACCAAGTTCCTCGCGGCCGTCAGCCACGACCTGCTGCAACCGTTGAATGCCGCGCGACTGTTTACCAGTGCCTTGCTGGAACGGCGCGAGCCGATGTCCAGCGAGATACTGGTGCGCAACGTGAGCAATTCCCTGGAAGACGTGGAAAACCTGCTGGGCACCCTGGTGGATATTTCCAAGCTCGATGCAGGGGTGATCAAGGCCGACATCGCACCGTTCGCCCTCAGCGAACTGCTGGACAACCTGGCCGCCGAATACACCCAGGTGGCGCGCAGTGAAGGCCTGCAACTGCACTTCATCAGTAGTTCGGCGCTGGTGCGCAGCGACATCCAGTTGCTGGCGCGCATACTGCGCAACCTGCTGAGCAATGCGATTCGCTATACCTGCAGTGGTCGCGTGGTGCTGGGTTGCAGACGGCATCACCAGTGCCTGACGATCGAAGTCTGGGACAGCGGCATGGGCATTGCCGAGCATCGCCTGGAGGAGATTTTCCAGGAGTTCAAGCGCGGTGATGTGCAACGACCCGACCAGGATCGCGGCCTGGGCCTGGGCCTGGCGATTGTCGAGAAAATTGCCGGTATCCTCGGGCATCGCATCCATGTGCGCTCGTGGCCGGGCCGGGGCTCGATGTTCTCGGTCGAAGTGCCGTTGAGCGCCACCGCGCCGAAACCGCCGCCGACATTGCCGATGAGCGAGCCGATGCTTGAACGCCTGCGTGGTGCACGGATCTGGGTGCTGGACAACGATGCGACCATCTGTGCCGGCATGCGCACCTTGCTGGAGGGATGGGGGTGTCGGGTGGTGACGGCGCTGTCGGAGGAGGACCTGGCGCGGCAAGTGGACAACTACCACGCCGAGGCCGACTTGCTGATCGCCGATTACCACCTGGACAACGACCGCAACGGAGTCGACGCCGTCGCCCGGATCAATGCCCGGCGCGCGTCACCGGTCCCGGCGATGATGATCACGGCCAACTACAGCAATGAACTCAAGCAGCAGATCCGCGAACTGGGCCACACCCTGATGCACAAGCCGGTGCGGCCGATGAAGCTGAAGACGGCGATGAGTCATTTGCTCGGCAGGCCTTGAGCGTTGAGGTACTTTTGAGGGCCCCTTCGCTGGCAAGCCAGCTCCTACAGAATCATCGCAATCCTGTAGGAGCTGGCTTGCCAGCGAAAGGGGCGACTCGGTCTCCCGGGTAAAACCTCAACGCCGCAGATAAGACCCGAAATCAATATCCCCGGCACTCAGGATCGCCTGTACCCGGTTGTGCACGTTGAGCTTGCGCAGGATCGCCGAGACGTGGGCCTTGACCGTGGTTTCGGCGATTTCCAGGGTGTAGGCGATCTGCTTGTTCGACTCGCCCTTGGTCATGCGCTCCAGTACCTGCAGTTGCTTGCGGGTCAGGGCCTGGAGCAGTTCGGGCGGGAAGCTCGGGGTGTCGTTCATCCGCCGCTGGGTGCTGCTTTTGGCGGTGCGGATGATGTCCGGGGGCAGGTAGACATTGCCATTGAGAATTTGCTGGATGGCATCGGTCATCTGTGCCCGTGGTGAAGACTTGGTGATAAAACCCACGGCACCATAGGTGATGGCTTGCAGCACGATCTGTTTGTCCTGCTCGGCGGAGACAATCACCACCGGAATGGTCGGCGCTTCGTTACGCAGGTTGATCAGTCCATTGAGCCCGTGCATGCCGGGCATGTTCAGGTCGAGCAGGATCAGGTCGAGGTCATCGTGTTCCTGGGTCAGCGCCAGGGCGCTGTCCAGGTCAGCGGTTTCCATCACTTCGCTGCCGGCAAAACCGTCGCTGATGACGTTGTGAATGGCTTCGCGAAACAGCGGGTGATCGTCGGCAATCAGAATTTTGTACATGGCCTTTCACCTCATTATTTTGATTATGGTGTGGCAACTACACGCACGCGTAAAGCTCAGGGAAAGGGTTCGGGGCTGGCTGGCGAAACCGGCAGGTTGGCCGCTTGCCAGGCGTCGAGGCCATCGCGATACCAATACAGGGTCTTATAGCCCATGGTGGCTGCGCGTTTGACCGCGTTCCAGCTCAACCAGCAGTCGGAGCGGCAATAGAAGACCAGCGGTTGCGTCGGGTCGCCGCCCGTCAGTGACTTCAGGTTGCGGGAAAAGTAATCCTGCCAGGCGGGCGTCAGGTCGCCGTCACCGGTATTGGCCAGCCAGTGGCTGCCGGGCAGGTTTTCATGGGGCTGGTCTTCGATGAATTGCCCTTGCAGCCACTGACGGCGGTAGACGTCGATCAGCACCGGGCGCGGGTTTTGGCTGAGCAGCGTTTGCAGGGCGCGGGTGTCGACGATGGTTGCACCTTGCAACTGCTCGGGCGTCGGGCTGCGGTACAGGCCAATGCGATAGCCGTCGGCAGAGAACAGCGCGGTATCGGCCTGCGCAGTACTCAGCAACAGGCTCAGCGACAGGGCGGCGAGAGCAGGGCGCAACAGGCGACGTCGGGCACGCGGCATGGGTTCGGTCCTTATGGTTATGGACCTATTACATGCCAGTCGGGGGACGTTGGGAATGCGACGATAGACAGGGAAACCAGTACTAAAGTAGTAATTTCCCTGTGATTGTGAAGAACCCCTGTAGGAGCCGGCTTGCCGGCGAAGGCTTTTGCATCAGCCGCCATCGAGGCTGAATGGAAGGGCCTCTTCGCCGGCAAGCCGGCTCCTACAGGGGGCGCGTTGTCAGTTGGATTTGCGCAAGGCCGCATGCTGTGGGTTGAAGGTCAGCACGGCGAACAACGCAAACAGCAGCGTCAGCCCCACGCACACCGCCAGCGCCAGCGGATTGAAGCGTTCATACAGGGCGAAGCGCACCAGCTCCACGGCGTGGGTGAACGGATTCACCGCGCACAACCAATAGAGCCACTCGCTGGCCTCGCGCATCTTCCACAGCGGATACAGCGCCGATGACAGGAAAAACAGCGGGAAGATCACGAAATTCATCACCCCGGCAAAATTCTCCAGCTGGCGGATCGCGTTCGACAGCAACAGGCCCAGTGCGCTGAGCATCAACGCCACCAGCAGCAGGGCCGGCAACGCCAGCAACAGACCCAAGGCGGGTGGCCGCACGCCGTAAATCCAGGCAATCGCCAGAAACGCATACACCTGCAACAGCGAAATCAGTGAGGTGGCCAGCAGCTTGCTGCACAGCACGAAGGTGCGCGGCAGGGGGCTGGTCAGCAGCACGCGCATGCTGCCCATCTCGCGGTCGTAGACCATCGACAGTGAACCCTGCATGCCGTTGAACAGCAGGATCATGCAGGCCAGCCCGGGAATGATGTAGACCTCATAGGGAATGTAGGTGTCGTAGGGCTCGATGATGGCGATCCCGAGCGCTGCGCGAAAACCGGCCGCGAATACCAGCAGCCACAGCAGTGGCCGCACCAGGGCGCTGAGAAACCGCGTGCGTTGCAGCACAAAGCGCAGCCATTCGCGTAGCACGATGCCGCTGAAGCATTGCCAGTAAGCTGTCATTGCATGGCTCCTGTGGTCGTCAGGCGGGTGAATGCCGAGCCGAGGTCACCGCCGTGTTCCAGGCTCAGGACAGCCGCCTGTCCGCTGGCCACCAGCCGGCCTTGATGGAGGATCAGCAAGTCGTCACTGGGCTGCACTTCGTCGAGCAGGTGAGTGGTCCAGAGCACGCTGATGCGCTCCTCGCGACACAGGCTGCGCAGGTGCTGATTGAGCGCCAGGCGACTCGCCGGGTCGAGGCCGACACTGGCTTCATCGAGCAGCAGCAGGCGCGGCTCATGCAGCAGGGCGCGGGCAATTTCTACCCGCCGACGATGGCCGCCGTTGAGTTCACGCACCCGCTCGCGGCGGCGCTCGGTCAGGGCCTGGCGGGCCAGTTCGGCGTCGACCCGAAGACCGCTCTGACGCCGAGACAGACCATGCAATGCCGCGTGATAACGCAGGTTCTGCTCGACGCTGAGGTCCAGGTCCAGCGTGCTTTGCTGGAACACCACGCCCAATTGCCGGAGTGCCGGGCGTGCCGCGCTGCGCAATGAACAGCCCCCGACGCGGATCTCGCCTTGCTGCAGATCATAGAGCCGGGTCAGCAGGGCAATCAGGGTCGACTTGCCCGCGCCGTTGGGGCCCAGCAGCGCGGCGAAACGCCCGGGTTGCAGGCTGAAACTCACCTTGCGCAGGGCCTCTCGGGAGCCGTAGGCGAAACTCAGGTCACTGACTTCAAGGGCGTTCATGGCGTCACCACCACGCCCCAGGGATAGCGCCCGACCTTCACCGACTTGCTGACCTTGAGGTTGTCGACATCGATCACTGAGACATCGCCGCTGACGCCGTTGGTGGCCAGCAATTGCTTCTGATCCGGGGTGAACGCCATCTGCCAGACCCGTCGACCCACCAGCAGGTAATCGACAATCTCGTAGGTTCTGGCGTCGACCACCGCGACGTGATTGGCCGGGCCAAGGGCGACGAAAGCGTATTTTCCATCGGCGCTGAGCTTGATGCCCACCGGTTGCACCTTGTCCGGGTGCACACCCTTGATCTGGAAGTTCAGGGTCTTGAGCACGGTGCGGCTGGCCACATCGAGAATGGTCACGGTGCCGCCGATTTCCGCCGAGGCCCAGAGCTTCGCGCCATCCGGGGAGAACTCGACGAAGCGCGGTCGCTGATCCACCAGGGTGCTGTCGGCCAGGGTCTGGGTGCTGGTGTCGATCCAGTGCAGCATGTTGGTGGTTTCGCTGGTATTGACCGCCCACTTGCCGTCAGGGCTGACCGCCATGCCTTCGGGTTCGACGCCGACGTTGATCTGGCCGAGGACCTTGGAGGTCTCGGTGTCGATCACCGTGACCAGTGCATCGTCTTCGTTGGAGACATACAACCAGCGATTGTTCGGGTGCAGGGCGAATTGTTCAGGGTCTTTGCCCGAGGGCAATTCCTTGATGATCTTGCGCGTGGCCACGTCCATCACCTGGACCCGGTCCGAGTCACTGGCGCAGATGTACAACAGCTTGTGGTCATGGGACAACAGCAGGCCGCGGGGGCGCTGGCCGACGGGCAGGGTGTCGGTGACTTGCAGGGTCTGCATGTCGATCAGGCTCAGGCTGTTGTCCTTTTCGTTGGAGACCCAGGCCGTGCTGGCGACGGCGTGGCCAGCGGCAAGCAGCAGGATGCATGAAAGCAGGGTGCGGCGCATGGCAGTGTCCTTGTTGTAGTTGTTGTGTTCAGGGAAAGCGGCAGCTGACCTCGGATTTGTCGTAACCCAGGCTGTCCATCTCGTTGAACGGGTGCAGAAAGCCGTCCTGGGGTGACGTGCTGACCAGCGCCCGGGGCTGGACGATGGGAATCGGCTGGCGCAACTGGCCGTTCCACGGCCGATAGCTGAGCTTGCGGCCCTTGAACCCGTCGAGCGGCAACTGGTCGCTGATTTCAAGCGTACGGATCGCCATCGGCTCGGCCTGGCGCAGTTTGCTCACGGCACTGGCGATACTGCGCACGGCCATCCATGCCGCAAAATCGCGGTCGTTCATCCAGCGTCCGGCCAGGGCTTCGAAGCGTTTTTGCAGCTGCGCGGCGCCGTAGGTCTCCACGGTCTTGTGCCAGCCCACCGGGGTCAGGCCCTGGGTGCCGGCGACCGGGCGCGGGTACCAGGTCTGGTAGGGCACGTATTCACCGAAGTCGCCGCGTTCATCGGCCACCAGTACCACGTCGTACTCGGCGGTCTGGGTGAACAGCGGCATATCCGCCTGGGCAGTGCGCCGCTGGTCGTTATCAAAGCTCCAGGGTTTTTCCGCCACCAGTTGCAGGCCGAAGCGCCTGGCGGCGCGGCGCAGGGCGGCGGCATAGGCTTGATCGTCCGCCGTCGGGCCGACTATCAGCAGCGCCCGCTGCCATTTGCGCAGCACCAGAAACTGTACCAGTGCGTCGGCGAGCATCGCCCGGCTCGGCAAGGTGTGCAGCACGTTCGGCAGGCAATCGGTGGTACGCAGGTTGTCGTCCGGGCTGCCGGCGTTGAGCAGCAGGCTGTCGGGCAGTGCGGCACTGAGCTGGCGCAGGCTGCCTGCAGGTGCGTTCACCACAAACAGGCGCAGGCCTTGCTCATGCTGCACCTTTGCCGCTTCGAGCAAGGCTTCGGGGCTGTCGACGCTGGCGCTGACCAGGCTGTAGCCATGATTGAGAAAACGCCCGGTGCTGTTGCTGTCGGTGATCGCCAGTTCGGCACCGCGCAGGCCGGCATCGGTGGGTTCGGGAATGACGTTCGACAGCAGCGGGCCAGGGTCGGGGCGATAGCCCAGGTAGCCGATGCGCACTTGCAAGGGTGCATCCGCGGCCTGGCTGTGGGTGGCCAGGCCGGCGGCGCAGGCAATCGCCAGCAGATAGATCAGGGCGTAAGGGGCAAGCTGGCGCATAAGGCTCTCCATGACCGGTAGCGCCAGCATAGGAAGCCTGGGGTGCAGTGGAAATATGCAGAAAGTACCGAAGGGCCAGTACCAAGGTAGTAGCCCGTCACATACGGCGCGGTTCTAGCATGGGTAACCACGGCCATTGATCTGGAGGGGATTGACCATGCGTATCGTCAAGGCACTGCTCCTGCCGTTTCTGCTGATCCTGACCCTGATCGGCGTCGACCGGCTCCACGGCCCGCGCCCGGAGTCCACCGATCGCCTTACGACCAAGGGAGTAGGTGGCGACCACCAAAGCAGCATGGGGCCTGTGCGCAGGGCTTTCTAAGATGACCGCCATAGCCTCTGACAAGAGGTTTTGCGTGCAATCCTGAGGGCAGAACAATGACAACAAAACGCAACGCCTTGCTCGTGACCGGGCTGCTGGCCGGTCTTATCAGCGCAGGCTCCGTGTGGGCCCACGGCAACGTGGTACCCCAGGCCGTGGAAACCAAGGGACTGACGCCAGTCAAGGACGCCGGTGTGCAACTCGATGCCGATGGCTGGGCTGCGGTAAACCCTTATCGCACCGCCCCGGAGCATGACAAGGCCGTGGAAATCGGCGCCTCGGCCTATACCCAGAACTGCGCGGCCTGTCATGGTCTGGAAGCCAAGTCCGGCGGTATCGCCCCCGACTTGCGCATGCTCGATGTCGGTGAGTCGGGCGATGAATGGTTCGCCGAACGGGTACGCCACGGCGCGGTGCGCGACGGTCGGGTGTACATGCCGAAGATGGCCGACTACCTGAGCCAGGAGGCTCTGTGGGCGGTGCGCACTTATCTGGACACTGTGCACGTCGAGGAGTGACCCATGCGCCTGCTCGCGGTGTTGCTCGGCGCTCTGTGGCTGTGTTGCCAGCCGGCGCAGGCGCAGGTTCGCAACTACGACGAAATGATCGCCGCCGGGGAGTTGAAGGTGGCGGTTTACAAGGACTTCGCCCCCTACAGTTTTGAAGACGCCGGTCAGCCCCGGGGCGTCGATGTGGAACTGGCCCAGGCGCTGGCCAAGGCATTGGGCGTGCGCCTGACGCTGATCTGGGCGCCCGCCGGGGAAAAACTCGACGACGACCTGCGCGATTACATCTGGCGTGCCAGCCCACTGCACAATCAGCAACTGGCCGACCTGATGATGCGGGTGCCTTACGACAAGGATTACGCACAGAAACGCAACGAGTTCGGCGAGATGGAAAACGGCCATGTGGTGATGTTCGGCCCGTATCAGAACGAGCAATGGCAAGTCGCCTACGACCGGCGCCGCCTGGACAAGGTCGCCAGCGTCGCGGTGTTCGAGCAGCACCCGATCGGCGTCGAGGTCGACAGCGTGCCGTCGTTCTACCTGACCTCGGTGTTCAACGGCATGCTCGCCGGCAAGACCCGTCACTATCCGGGCGTGCCCCAGGCGTTTGCCGCGATGAAGGCCGGCGAGATCGACGCGGTCATGGCGATGCGCGGCGAGATCGACTGGCAAGTGCATGAAGCCGCCGACCCGCAATGGGCCCTGGCAGAAAACGCCTACCCGAACATGGGCAAGCAGCTCTGGGAGATTGGCATGGCGGTTCACGAAAGCAACCGGCAATTGGCCTATGCCGTGGAGGAAGCGCTGGAAGGCTTGATCCGCGAAGGTTCGGTGAAAACCATCTATGGCCATTACGGCCTGCGCTACGACGTGCCCGAGATGTATCAATAGGAGCAGGTGATGATCTGGCAAAGGAGTTGTCTGTTGGTCTGCTGTTTGAGCCTGGTGGCCCATGCCGCCGCTGTCGACCCCGGCAAAGACCCGGTGCCGTCGGTGATGTGGGGCTTCTATCACAAGCAAATGCTCGGTGATGCGCCGTTCGTGTTCGACGAGCGGGTCAAGCTGCTGGCGCCGCCGTTCGCCGAAGATGCCCGACAGGTGCCGATTGAAATCGACGCTCGGGCATTCAAGGGCGAGGTGGTGAAAATCCTCGCGTGGGCGGAACTCAATCCCTTGCCGAAAATCGTCGATTTCGAACCGCTGACCGGTGTGTTGCCGTGGCTGTCGATCCGCATCCGTGTCGAACAGGCCACACCCTTGCGCGCGGCGGTGCTGACCCGTGACGGCGTGTGGCATGTCGGTTCGACCCTGATCGATGCGGCCGGTGGCGGCTGCACCGCGCCGAGCGTGGTGCGCACCCAGGCCGGTTGGGAAGAGCATATCGGCGAAGTGCTGGGCGGGCGGTATCCGCGCGAGGATTTCAGCCGCGTGCGCTTGCAGGTGGCGCATCCGATGGACAACGGCATGGTCAGTGGCATCCCGGAATTTTTCCTCAACCATGCCGAGCTGCGCGACCAGCACGATCAACTGCTGGCGCGTCTCGAACTGTTCCCCGCCGTCAGCGAAAACCCCAGCCTGGCCTTTGATATCGAAGGGGCAGGGCAGACGCGCCTGTTGCTGCGCGATAACAGCGGCAATCAATTCGATGCATCGATCCCCTGAATTCAAGGAGCCTGTCATGCGCTGGATGCTGCTGTTGTTCATCGGCCTGGGCCTGCCAGCCATGGCCGATCTCGACTATTCGCTCAAGCCCCGGCAGATCGCCGAAGACACCTGGTTGCTGGAAGGCAGCACCGATAATTTCGCCAAGGGCAATGGCGGCAACATCGTCAACACGGCGTTCATCGTTACCGAGCGCGGCGTGGTAGTGATCGATACCGGGCCGTCCAAACGGTATGGCGAGGCCATGCGCCGGGCCATTGCGGCGACCACCGACAAGCCGGTGATCCAGGTCCTGTTGACCCATCATCACCCCGACCATGTGCTGGGCAACCAGGCGTTTGCCGACGTGCCGATTGGCGCCTTGGCCGGCACTACCGCGCTCTTGCAAAAGCAGGGCGACGCCATGGCCGAGAACATGTATCGGCTGGTGGGCGACTGGATGCGTGGCACCGAAGTGGTGTTGCCGACGCAGACCCTCACACCCGGTGTGAAAAGTTTTGGGAATCACGATTTGCGCCTGCTGAGCCTGGGTGGGCATACGGGCGCGGATCTGGCTATTCTCGACCAGCGAACCGGTGTGCTGTTTGCCGGGGACCTGGTGTTTTATCAACGGGCGCTGACCACGCCCAACAGTCCGGGGCTGTCCGTGTGGCTGGCGGACATCGCGACCCTGCAAGGCTTGCCCTGGACGCTGGTCGTACCCGGCCATGGCCCGGTGGCAAGCGACCCACGACCCTTCGAGCAGATGCGCGATTACCTGACCTGGCTCGATCAGCTTTTGCGCGACGGCGCCGCCAATGGCAGCGACATGGCCGAGATGATCCGCGGCCCTATCCCCGAGCGTTTCGCCGGGATCAACCTGAGCCGCTACGAACTGATTCGCAGCGTCAGTCATTTGTACCCGCGTTACGAGCGCGAGCGGATGACGCGGGTGGATGCCGCCGCCGGCAAATGATGCTTCCCTGTAGGAGCGAGCTTGCTCGCGAAAAACCTGAGAGCGCTACGTTCATCCAGGCAGCTCGCGTCATCGTTAACGTCCATCGCGAGCAAGCTCGCTCCTACAGGGGGCGGTGTCGTTCATAAAATCGCGTGTCCATCTCACTCGACCCGCTACCAAGGAACTAGAAAACTCCACATTGCGGGCAATTGTTGCCAGGGCGGCGGCGCCCAAGAATCTGCACCAGACCGGGAAAATTTCCCGGGCATAACAAAAATTGCAGAGGAAGCCGTCATGACTCAACCCGCACGTCGCCAGCCCTTCGTCCTGAGCCTGCTGCTCAGTGCCATGCTGTTGTCCGGCCAGGCATTGGCCGGGGTTTCCGACCAGGACATTCTCCAGGACCCGAAGAATCCCGAGCAGGTCGTGACCAACGGCCTGGGTGTCCAGGGGCAGCGCTACAGCCCGCTGGACATTCTCAATGTCGACAACGTCAAGGAGCTGCGACCGGCCTGGGCGTTTTCCTTCGGTGGTGAAAAACAGCGTGGCCAGCAAGCGCAGCCGATGGTCAAGGACGGCGTGATGTACATGACCGGTTCCTACTCGCGGGTGTTCGCCGTGGATGCGCGCACCGGCAAGAAGCTCTGGCAATACGATGCGCGCCTGCCGGATGACATTCGTCCCTGCTGCGACGTGATCAACCGTGGCGTTGCGCTGTATGGCGACCTGGTGATTTTCGGCACCCTCGACGCCAAGCTCGTGGCACTGAACAAGGACACCGGCAAGGTGGTCTGGAGCAAGAAAGTCGCCGACCACAAGGAAGGCTACTCGATCAGTGCCGCGCCGTTGGTGATCAACGGCAAGCTGATTACCGGTGTGGCCGGAGGCGAGTTCGGCGTGGTGGGCAAGATCGAGGCCTACGACCCGAAAAACGGTGACCTGCTGTGGACCCGGCCGACGGTCGAAGGCCATATGGGCTACGTCTACAAGGACGGCAAAGCGGTGGAAAACGGCATCTCCGGTGGCGAAGCGGGCAAGACCTGGCCGGGCGATCTCTGGAAAACCGGCGGCGCGGCCCCTTGGCTTGGCGGCTATTACGACCCGGAAACCAACCTGCTGCTGTTCGGTACCGGCAACCCGGCGCCGTGGAACTCGCACCTGCGCCCTGGCGACAACCTCTACTCCTCATCGCGCCTGGCACTCAATCCAGACGACGGCACCATCAAGTGGCACTTCCAGAGCACGCCCCACGACGGTTGGGACTACGACGGCGTGAACGAACTGGTGTCGTTCAATTACAGCGAAGGCGGCAAAGAGATCAAGGCGGCGGCCACGGCCGACCGTAACGGTTTCTTCTACGTGCTGGATCGTACCAACGGCAAGTTCATCCGTGGCTTCCCATTCGTGGACAAGATCACCTGGGCCACCGGCCTGGATAAGACCGGCCGGCCGATCTACAACGAAGCCAGCCGTCCCGGTGCCCCGGGTTCCGAAGCCAAGGGCAGTTCGGTCTTCGTGGCGCCGGCGTTCCTCGGCGCGAAAAACTGGATGCCGATGGCTTACAACCAGGACACCGGGCTGTTCTACGTGCCGTCCAACGAATGGGGCATGGATATCTGGAACGAAGGCATCGCCTACAAGAAAGGCGCGGCGTTCCTCGGCGCCGGATTCACCATCAAGCCATTGAACGAAGACTACATCGGCGTGTTGCGGGCCATCGACCCGAAAACCGGCAAGGAAGTCTGGCGCCACAAGAACTACGCGCCGCTGTGGGGCGGGGTGCTGACCACCAAGGGCAACCTGGTGTTCACCGGTACGCCTGAAGGATTCCTGCAGGCGTTCAACGCCAAGACCGGTGAGAAGGTCTGGGAGTTCCAGACCGGTTCCGGTGTGCTCGGCTCGCCCGTGACCTGGGAAATGGACGGCGAACAGTATGTCTCGGTGCTCTCCGGCTGGGGCGGCGCCGTACCGTTGTGGGGTGGCGAAGTGGCCAAGCGGGTGAAGGACTTCAACCAGGGGGGCATGCTCTGGACCTTCAAGCTGCCCAAGGACCTCGTCGCCAAGCACTGATCCATCACAAACCTGTAGGAGCGAGCCTGCTCGCGATGGTCGTCAACGATAACGCTGGAAGCCTGACACCCCACTGCGTTCTCGGGTTCATCGCGAGCAAGCTCGCTCCTACAGGGACAGTGCAGAAACCTACGACCAAATAACGAGAGCCCCTCCTGCCAACGATGCATTCGTCTGGCACGCGGGGCTCTCTAGTATCGGCTCATCGCCTGTCAGTACGACAGGCTTCGACCCAGACAGAGGCCCATCATGATCTACGCACAACCCGGAACCCCAGGCGCCGTCATTACCTTCAAGCCGCGCTACGGCAACTTCATCGGTGGCGAGTTCGTTGCCCCGATCAATGGCGAGTACTTCACCAACACCTCGCCGGTCAACGGTGAGGTGATTGCCGAATTCCCGCGCTCCAGCGCCGCCGACATCGACAAGGCCCTCGACGCCGCCCATGCCGCCGCTGATGCCTGGGGCAAGACCTCGGCCCAGGATCGCTCCCTGGTGCTGCTGAAAATCGCCGATCGCATCGAGCAGAACCTTGAGGTCCTGGCCGTCACCGAAACCTGGGACAACGGCAAGGCCGTGCGCGAAACCCTCAACGCCGACGTGCCGCTGGCGGCCGACCACTTCCGTTACTTCGCTGGCTGCATCCGCGCCCAGGAAGGCGGCGCCGCCGAGATCAACGAGCTGACCACGGCCTATCACTTCCATGAGCCGCTGGGCGTGGTCGGGCAGATCATTCCGTGGAACTTCCCGCTGCTGATGGCCGCCTGGAAACTCGCCCCGGCCCTGGCTGCGGGCAACTGCATTGTGCTCAAGCCTGCCGAGCAGACGCCGCTGTCGATCATGGTCTTCGCCGAGCTGATCGCCGACCTGCTGCCGGCGGGCGTACTGAACATCGTCCAGGGCTTCGGTCGCGAAGCCGGCGAGGCCCTGGCCACCAGCAAGCGCATCGCCAAGATCGCCTTCACCGGTTCGACCCCGGTGGGCGCGCACATCATGCATTGCGCCGCCGAGAACATCATTCCCAGCACCGTCGAACTGGGCGGCAAGTCGCCGAACATCTTCTTCGAAGACATCATGAACGCCGAACCTGCGTTCATCGAAAAAGCCGCCGAAGGCCTGGTGCTGGCGTTCTTCAACCAGGGCGAAGTCTGCACCTGCCCGTCCCGGGCGCTGGTGCAGGAGTCGATCTACGAGCCGTTCATGGCCGAGGTGATGAAGAAGATCGTCAAGATCAAGCGCGGCAACCCGCTGGACACCGAGACCATGGTCGGCGCCCAGGCGTCCGAGCAGCAATACGACAAGATCCTCTCGTACCTGAGCATTGCCCAGGAGGAGGGCGCCGAACTGCTTACCGGCGGCGCGGCCGAACGCCTGGAGGGCGATCTGTCCAGCGGCTATTACATCCAGCCGACCCTGCTCAAGGGCCACAACAAGATGCGTGTGTTCCAGGAAGAAATCTTCGGCCCGGTGGTGGGTGTCACCACCTTCAAGGACGAAGCCGAAGCCCTGGCCATCGCCAACGACAGCGAGTTCGGCCTCGGCGCCGGCCTGTGGACCCGCGACATCAACCGCGCCTACCGCATGGGCCGGGCGATCAAGGCCGGGCGCGTGTGGACCAACTGCTACCACCTGTACCCGGCGCACGCGGCGTTTGGTGGCTACAAGAAGTCCGGCGTCGGTCGGGAAAACCACAAGATGATGCTCGACCACTATCAGCAGACCAAAAACCTACTGGTCAGCTACGACATCAATCCGCTGGGGTTCTTCTGATTTCGCACTGATGACATGCACCCTGTAGGAGCGAGCTTGCTCGCGATGGACGTCAACGATAACGCTGGAAGCCTGACACCCCACGGCGTTCTCGGGTTCTTCGCGAGCAAGCTCGCTCCTACAGTATTTGTGTGTGCATGACGATCGCGCACCCCCTACCAAATCACCCCCGAAGCTCCTTCGAAAGTAGCATTCGGGCACTCGGCGCCCCGTGCATTAATGGCATTACCGGAATCACCCGGGCACAAGAAGAGGAATGACCCATGTGGACTAAACCCGCGTTTACCGATCTGCGCATTGGCTTCGAAGTGACGATGTATTTCGCCAACCGTTGATTGATCACCCGGCCAGCCGCTGCGTTGGCCGGGCCTGCCTTTCGGAGCATCTGCCATGTACATCCGCGTTCTCGGTTCCGCAGCCGGCGGTGGCTTCCCGCAGTGGAACTGCAATTGCCGCCAGTGCGCCGGCGTGCGCAATGGCAGCCTCCAGGCCCAGCGCCGTACGCAGTCGTCGATTGCCCTGAGTGACGACGGTGTGGCGTGGGTGCTGTGCAACGCTTCACCGGACATTCGCGCGCAACTCGAGAGTTTTGCGCCCTTGCAACCGGCGCGGCGCCTGCGTGACAGCGCCATCGCCGGCATCGTGCTGCTGGACAGCCAGATCGACCATTGCACCGGTTTGCTCAGTCTGCGCGAAGGCTGTCCGCATGCGGTGTGGTGCACCGAGCGCGTGCATCAGGACCTGAGCAGTGGTTTCCCGTTGTTCGAGATGCTTGGGCATTGGAACGGCGGATTGCACTGGCAACCGGTCGGCCTCGAGCGCCAGCCGTTCAGCATCCCGGCCTGCGAGCATTTGCAATTTCGTGCGATTCCCCTGGTGAGCAACGCACCGCCGTATTCGCCCAATCGCGGTAACCCGCAGCCGGGCGACACCATTGGCCTGTTCATTGAAGACCTGCGCAACGGCGCCTCGTTGTTCTATGCACCGGGCCTTGGCCGAATCGACGATGAAGTGCTGGGCTGGATGCAGCGTGCCGATTGCCTGCTGTTGGACGGCACCCTGTGGCGCGACGATGAGATGCGTCTGTGCGAAGTCGGCCAGAGCCTGGGCAGCGAAATGGGGCACCTCGCACAAAGCGGCCCCGGCGGGATGCTCGAAGTGCTGGAGGGTTTCAACCGTCAGCGCAAGGTGCTGATCCACATCAACAACACCAATCCGATCCTTGATGAAAACTCGGCCGAGCGGGCTTTGCTGGAGCGGCGGGGGATCGAAGTGGCTTATGACGGCATGGATATTGTGCTGTAGCTGAGGGCCCCTTCGCGGGCAAGCCCGCTCCCACAGGGATCTGCGGTGTACACAAAACCTGTGGGAGCGGGCTTGCCCGCGAAGAGGCCGGATCAAACACCGAAGGTTCCCCGGAGACCCGCAATGACCGATACAGCAATGACCCCCACCGAATTCGAAACCGCCCTGCGCGCCAAAGGCGCCTACTACCATATCCATCACCCGTTCCATCAAGCCATGTACGCTGGGCGGGCCACTCGCGAACAAATCCAGGGCTGGGTCGCCAATCGCTTCTATTACCAGGTCAACATCCCCCTGAAAGACGCAGCGATTCTCGCCAACTGCCCGGACCGCGAAGTGCGCCGGGAGTGGCTGCAACGGATTCTCGACCACGACGGCGTCCCCGGCAGCGAGGGCGGTATCGAAGCCTGGCTGCGCCTGGGCGAAGCAGTGGGCCTGGATCGCGACCAGATCCTCTCTCAGGAACTGGTGCTGCCCGGGGTGCGTTTTGCAGTAGACGCCTACGTCAATTTCGCCCGTCGCGCCTGCTGGCAGGAAGCGGCCAGCAGTTCGTTGACTGAACTCTTTGCCCCGCAGATCCATCAATCGCGACTCGACGCCTGGCCCACCCATTACCCATGGATCGACGTCGCCGGTTACGACTATTTCCGCACGCGCCTGAGCCAGGCGCGGCGCGATGTCGAGCATGGCTTGCGCATCACCCTGGCGCACTACGTGACGGCCGAGGGGCAACGACGCATGCTGGACATTCTGCAATTCAAGCTCGACGTGCTGTGGAGCATGCTCGATGCCATGAGCATGGCCTACGAGCTTGCGCGCCCGCCGTATCACACGGTTACCGGCGACAACGTCTGGCACCGGGGGATCGCGCTGTGAGCCTGATCGATCGCCAACAGTCACCGGCCTTGCGTCGCGGTTTTCGTCTGCAATGGGAGCCCCGTCAGGCCTGCCATGTGCTGCTGTACCCCGAAGGCATGATCAAGCTCAACGCCAGTGCCGGACAGATTCTCGACCTGGTGGATGGCCAGCGCAGCGTGGCGGCGATCATTGATCGATTGAGCGAGAGTTTCCCCGGCGTACCGGGGATCGACGAGGACGTACTGGCGTTTCTGGAGGTGGCTCATGCGCAATTCTGGATCGAGTGAGACGCTGCCCGGACCGCCGTTGTGGCTGCTCGCCGAGTTGACCTACCGCTGTCCGTTGCAATGCCCGTATTGCTCCAATCCGTTGGACTTTGCCCGGCACGGCGAGGAACTGAGCACGCAAGAATGGATTCGCGTATTCCGCGAAGCGCGGGACATGGGCGCCGCGCAATTGGGCTTTTCCGGTGGCGAGCCGCTGGTACGTCAGGACCTCGCCGAGTTGATCAAGGCCGCGCGAGACATGGGCTACTACACCAATTTGATCACTTCGGGCATTGGCCTGACCGAGCAGAAGGTGCGCGACTTCAAGGTGGCCGGGCTGGACCATATCCAGATCAGTTTCCAGGCCGCCGACGAAGCGGTGAACAACATGCTGGCCGGCTCGCGCAAGGCCTTTGCCCAGAAACTCGCCATGGCCCGTGCGGTGAAAGCCCAAGGCTATCCGATGGTGCTGAACTTCGTCACCCATCGGCACAACATCGACCGGATCGCGCAGATCATCGAGCTGTGCCTGGAGCTGGAAGCGGACTTCGTCGAACTGGCCACATGCCAGTTCTATGGCTGGGCTGAACTCAACCGCGTCGGCTTGTTGCCCACCCGCGAGCAATTGCAGCATGCCGAGCGCATCACCAACCAGTACCGCGAACGCCTTGAAGCCCAGGGCCACCCGTGCAAGCTGATCTTCGTCACCCCCGACTACTACGAAGAGCGTCCCAAGACCTGCATGAACGGCTGGGCCAACCTGTTTCTCGACATCACCCCCGATGGCACGGCCTTGCCTTGCCACAGCGCCCGGCAATTGCCAGTAGCGTTTCCCAGCGTGCGCGAGCACAGCATCGAGCACATCTGGAACCACTCGTTCGGCTTCAACCGTTTTCGCGGCGATGACTGGATGAAGGAGCCGTGCCGCTCCTGTGACGAAAAGCACAAGGACCTGGGCGGTTGCCGCTGCCAGGCGTTCATGCTGACCGGTGACGCCACCAATGCCGACCCGGTGTGCAGCAAATCGCCGCACCATGGCGTCATTCTAAAAGCTCGGGAGGAGGCTGAGTTGCCGGGGCTGGGCATGGAACACCTGACGCTGCGCAACGAGAAGGCGTCGCGGCTGATCTATCGCGGGTAAGCCGAACAACACAAAACCCTGTGGGAGCGGCGGTGCGGCGATCCGACTTGCCCGCGATTAGGACGGCACATCCAACGTTGATGTCGACTGTCATGCAGCTATCGCGGGCAAGCCCGCTCCCACAGAAATCTGTGGTGAACACAGAATGTGAGTACACCCCAGGCAGTACTACACATTGGTCTGATTGCATTCACAGCTGGATGGTTTAGTGTGGCTTGTACCTTCCAAAACAATAAAAACAGGCTTTCCAATGAGCCAGAGTCTCAACCAGCTGCGTAAATTCGTTTCGCCTGAAATCATCTTCGGTGCCGGTAGCCGGCACAATGTCGGCAACTATGCCAAGACCTTTGGCGCGCGCAAGGTCCTGGTGGTCAGCGATCCCGGCGTGATTGCCGCCGGCTGGGTCGCCGATGTCGAAGCCAGCCTGCAGGCGCAGGGCATCGACTACTGCCTTTACAGCGATGTCTCGCCCAACCCGCGGGTCGAAGAGGTGATGCGCGGCGCCGAGCTGTACCGGGAAAACCACTGCGACGTGATCGTCGCCGTCGGTGGCGGCAGCCCGATGGACTGCGGCAAGGGCATCGGCATCGTCGTCGCCCATGGCCGCAGCATTCTCGAATTCGAGGGCGTGGACACCATCCGCGTGCCCAGCCCGCCGCTGATCCTGATTCCGACCACTGCCGGCACCTCGGCCGACGTCTCGCAGTTCGTGATCATTTCCAACCAGCAGGAACGCATGAAGTTCTCCATCGTCAGCAAGGCGGTGGTGCCGGACGTTTCGCTGATCGATCCGGAAACCACCCTGAGCATGGATCCGTTCCTGTCGGCCTGTACTGGCATCGACGCCTTGGTGCATGCCATCGAAGCGTTCGTGTCCACCGGTCACGGGCCGCTGACCGACCCTCACGCGTTGGAGGCGATGCGCCTGATCAATGGCAACCTGGTGCAAATGATCGCCAACCCGACCGACATCGCCCTGCGCGAGAAGATCATGCTCGGCAGCATGCAGGCCGGGCTGGCATTTTCCAACGCAATCCTCGGCGCCGTGCATGCCATGTCCCACAGCCTCGGTGGCTTTCTCGACCTGCCCCACGGCCTGTGCAACGCGGTGCTCGTCGAACACGTGGTGGCCTTCAATTACAACTCGGCACCGGAGCGCTTCAAGGTGATCGCCGAGACCTTCGGCATCGACTGCCGGGGCCTGAATCACCGGCAGATCTGCGGGCGTCTGGTCGAGCACCTGATCGCCCTCAAGCACGCCATCGGCTTTCACGAAACCCTCGGTTTGCATGGCGTCAGGACCTCGGACATTCCGTTCCTGTCGCAACATGCCATGGACGATCCGTGCATCCTGACCAACCCGCGCGAATCCAGCCAGCGTGATGTCGAGGTCGTCTATGGCGAAGCCCTCTGACGAGCAACAACGGGCCTTGGCCGGGCTGCTGGGGCTGGGCAGCCACTCGGCCCGCAAGAGTCATTACCCGGAACTGGCAGCGCGCCTGGATGATCTGGAAGCCGAGCGTAACCGCTACAAGTGGCTGTTCGAAAACGCGGTGCACGGGATCTTCCAGGCCAGCCTGCACGATGGCATGCGCGCCGCCAACCCGGCGCTGGCGCGCATGCTTGGCTACCAGGACCCGCAGGAGGTGCTGTTCTCCCTGACCGACCTGGCCAGCACCCTGTTTGTCGACGGCGCGCAGGAACTGGAAGACATCGGCGAGATCCTCAGGCACCAGCGCAGCCTGCACGGCTATGAAACCCGCTTGCGGCGCAAGGATGGCAGTCACCTCGATGTGTTGATGAACCTGCTGCTCAAGCCCGGTCAGGAAGGGCTGGTGGAGGGGTTCGTTTCCGATATCACCGAGCGTAAACAGGCCCAGCAACGCCTGCAGCAACTCAATGACGAACTGGAGCTGCGCGTCGTCGCGCGCACCAATGAACTGCTCGAAGCCAACCGTAACCTTCAGCAGCAGATCATCCAGCGTAAACAGATCGCCGAGGCCTTGCGCGACGCCCGAGATGCCGCCGAGGCCGCCAATCACAGCAAGGACAAGTACCTCGCCGCCGCCAGCCACGACCTGCTGCAACCGCTGAATGCCGCGCGGTTGCTGATTTCGACCTTGCGCGAACGCCAGTTGCCGGAAACCGAACAGGTGCTGGTGGAACGCACTCACCAGGCCCTGGAAGGGGCCGAAGACCTGCTGACGGATCTGCTCGACATTTCCCGGCTCGACCAGGCCGCGGTCAAGCCGGACATCGCGCCGTACCGCCTCGACGAACTGCTCGGGCCGCTGGTCTCGGAGTTTCAGTCCGTCGCGCAGGCGGCCGGCTTGAACCTGCGGGTGCGCATGGCCGATTACGCCATCAGCACCGACTTGCGCCTGATGACGCGGATCCTGCGCAATTTCCTCAGCAATGCCTGCCGCTACACCGATGAAGGCAGCATCCTGCTGGGGGCAAGGCGTCGAGGCGAGATGTTGCGCCTGGAGGTCTGGGACACCGGGCGTGGCATCGCCGCAGACCGGCTCGATTCGATCTTCCTCGAGTTCAACCAGCTGGATGTCGGCCGCGCCGCCGACCGCAAGGGCGTGGGCCTGGGGCTGGCGATTGTCGAGCGCATCGCCAAGATCCTTGGCTATAAAGTCGGCGTGTACTCGTTGCCGGGGCGTGGGTCGATGTTCAGCATCGAGGTGCCGATATCCCGCGAGGTGCCGTTACCCGTGAGCCAGGCGGTGCCACAACCGGGCACCGGCAACCCGCTACCGGGCCGCCGTCTGCTGGTGGTCGACAACGAAGTGAGCATTCTCGAAAGCATGAGCGCGTTGCTCGGACAGTGGGGCTGCGATGTTCTGACCGCCACCGATGAGGCGTCTGCGCTGGCGACGTTACGTGGGCAGGCGCCGGAGCTGATTCTCGCGGACTATCATCTCGATCACGGGGTGGTCGGCTGTGATGTGGTACGACATTTGCGCGAGCATTTCCACCAGAACATACCCGCGGTGATCATTACGGCCGACCGCACCGACCATTGTCGGCGCGCGTTACAGCGGCTCAACGCACCGTTGCTGAACAAGCCGGTGAAGCCCGGCAAGTTGCGAGCGGTATTGAGTCAACTGTTGGTGGCACCTGCCTGAAGCGGCCGATACTGCAGGGTGAAACCCAGCTCGGTGGACTGACCCTGTTCCAGTAAGCGCAACCCCGGCCGACCGGGCAGGTGGTGCGCGTTGACCGGGTGGCTCACCGGTTCGATGCAGAAAAAATCCAGTCCGACCGGGCAATAAAGCAGGTAGTAATCGCTACCGGTGGCCCGGCATTGCAGTTCATGGCCAAGGTCGGGCTGGCGGATCAGGCAATGGCCGTCCCACTCGCAGAAGCCGTTGTCCACCAGCGTTTCGGGCAATGCCTTGAGTGGCTGGAAATCCCACTCGAGTGGCAACTTGCTGAGTGCTGTCGGCAGTTTTGCCTCGTCGCACAACCACACGTGCCGGGCTGGTGCCTGTAGTCGGGTGTTAGCGGTGCGTGGCAGATATGGATGCAGTCCCAGTCCATGCCACGCAGGGCTTTCAGCCAGGTGCGTGACCTGCAGTTCGATGCTCAGCTTGCCCGCGCTCAAATGCAAACGTTGCCGGGCGCGATAGGCGAAAGGCGTTGCACTGTCGAGTTGCAGGATCACTTCATCTTCAGATTGGGCAACCACGTCCCACGGCTGCTGCCAGGCGCTGCCGTGAATCGGCAGGGGATCGGTGAGGCTGTTGGGCGTCAGTGCCAGCCAGCCGTCGGGGCAATCGAAACCTCCTTCGGCGATGCGGTTGGACCAGGGGATCAAGGGGAAACAGCCAAGTTTGCCGGGCAGGCCGGTGTTCAGGGCATGGGCGTCACTGTGGCGCAACAAGGGCTGTCCGGTGCTGCGGACTGTCCAGTTGACGATGCTGGCGCCGAATTCCGGGGCGAGGGTGAGGTGGGTGAGTTCGTCTTTGAGTTCGAGAAGCGTGGGCATTATGGTCATCACTAGTGGAAATCGATGGAGGGGCGTTTCATGCCTGCTGGGGTCAACTTTCAGATTTGGAATACCTTCCCTGTAGGAGCGAGCTCGCTCGCGATGGTCGTCAACGATAACGCTGGAATCCTGATGCCCCTCGGCGTTGCCGGATTCATCGCGAGCGAGCTCGCTCCTACAGGGGATGGGGCGGTCAGCTGGAAATCATCGGCGGCAGGGTGCCGAGCAATGAAACGGCCGCCACTGCGCCAAGCCCCAGCATCCACTCCAGCATCACGCTGGTGCGCAGTGTTTGCAGACGCGGCTCGCAATCATTGATCCGCAAACGATTGAACAACGCCAGGCCCAGCATCGAGGCCACCAGCAACGCCTTGATCAACAGGATCAAGGCGAACCCGCTGAACAGCGGTGTAGGCCAGAAAGCCCCGGTGAGCACCCGCACATTGATCAGCCCGGTGATCAGCAGCCCGGCGACCAACCCGTAGCCGACGCCGCTGAAGCGCTGCAACATCAAGCGGATCGAATGCCCCGCAGGCTGTCGCAGAATCATTACCAGCAACATCAAGCCGCCGAGCCAGGCACCTACGCACATCAAGTGAACGAGTTGATTGAGGATCAGCAATTGCCCGGCGGTGCCATCGAGCATGGCGCCGTGACCGACCGGGGCCAGCGTGGCCAGCAGCAGACCGCTGAGGATCAGACGCGGCGCAAGGCTGGCGCGTAGTGGTGTCAGCAACAACACCAGCAACGCCATATTGATCAGCAGATGCCAGCGCCAGACCTGGCCGAAAAAGGTATTGCCCAGCACCAGGTGCAGGGTCGGCGGGTCGAAGGCCGCGTCCCAGGCGCCGGCCATACTTGCGGTAACCAGCAGCAACCAGCAGACCCCGCTGCCCAGCGCCACTACGGCCAGCCAACGGGAGGTGCGTGCCAGCCGCTGGTCCAGCGCGGTTTCGCCATTCGCCAGCAACGGCCTGAACACCCAGGCCCCGAACAGCATCAACACCACGATGAAATGCAGGAAGCGGCACAGCACCAGCGCGCTCGCCATGAATTACTGGCCCACCTTGAAGGCGTAGGCACCTTCGCTTTTGTGAGTGTCGACCGACACGGCGTGCCATTCGACCTTGTAGGCTCCGGCGGTCAGCGGCGCGGCCGGGGTGACGATCAGGGTCTTCTTGTCGCTGCCTTCGGTGGTCAGCGCCTTGACCGCCACCGGTGCGCCATCCTTGGTCAGTGTGACTTTGGTGAAGCTGGCCTCGACACCCTCGGAGAACTCCAGACGCAATTCCGTTGGCGCGGTCACGGTGCTGTCGGCGGCTGGTGTCTGGCTTTTCAGGTGGGCATGGGCAAACACCGAAGAAGCGGCGAGCAGCGAGCCAAGCAGGGCAGCGGCGGTCAGGATTTTCTTGAGCAGCATCGTGAGTTCCTCAGGCAGTTTCCAGGTGCGCAGAGTTTAGCGTTACGACAGCGGCTGTACGAAGTTTCGTTTTCCCCTGTCGCCGCGGTCCAGAGCGGATGCTAGTCTTGCTCAACGTTGTTGTCGGGGACCCGCATGGGCAATCACAAGATCGAGATTCGTCGCAGTAACGTCGAAAAGATTCTGCTGGGGGCGGAAAAAGTCTTCGCTGAAAAGGGCTTCGGCAGCACCGCCATGGCCGACATCGCCGCCGAAGTGCAACTGCCGCGCTCCAACCTGCACTACTACTTCAGCACCAAGACCGAACTGTACAGCGCGGTGCTGTTCGATTTGCTGGAAGTCTGGAAGCAGGACGCCCTGTGCTTCGAGATGTTCGATGACCCGCGCGTGGTGCTCAGCAGTTACATCCGCGCCAAGATGAACCATTCCCGCAGCCGGCCTTATGGTTCGAAAGTCTGGGCCAACGAAATCATCCACGGCGCCCCGACCCTCGGCGCAGCGCTGGACGCGAGCCTGTACGACTGGGCCAAGATGAAGGAAGCGAAAATCCGCCAGTGGGTGGACGACAAACGCATTCTGCCGGTAGAGCCGTCGAGCCTGCTGTACATGATCTGGGCCTCGACCCAGCACTACGCCGACTTCGATCACCAGGTGAACATTCTCAACGATCATCAGCCGTTGTCGGACATGCAATTTGAGAAAGCGGTGCAGACGGTGACCAGTGTGATTTTGCGGGGGATTGGGTTGGAACCTTAGTCTTCGCAAGATCGCGGAAGCTATCCTCATATATGGGCGCTGAGTCAGCGCCTGATTTGTTGATTGGCTGTTGGTGCGTGGAATTCAGATACGCTGGTACGTTTGATTTGCAGCATTAGTTCAGACGCATTTTCATTGTGAAGTTTTTTGGTGATTTCGTTTTGGGCATTATTTTTACGTGCCATATGGGAACGCAAGGCTTTAATCTGATTGCGGGTGGCTACTATTCTAAAGTTGCCATTACGCGCTTTTGTTTCGTCAAACACTTTCCCGATGTACTCTAGGTTCCGATAGCCCGGTGTAAGCTTTGATGCATCCGGAATAAGTTTAGTAAGTAATTCGGTTGAAGGGAGTGGCCCATCAAAATTTACCAGTTGAGAAGTTGATGTTGATGTGCTGGGGGCTGAGCGTATTGCATTGCTGGCGGGCCTATCCAGCATTCCGTTCAGTATCGGGTTACGTGCTGAGCTAGACCGGTTGATACTGCTGGCTGTTCGATGAATGGTATGTAGAGGGTTTTTGACGATAACTGATGGTCGTTTAATTAAATTAAGCCCGACTGGCGTGGCGTCGATAAAACTCCAAGGTCGGAATAGTGCAATAAGAGAGTTTCCGGTTGGATCGTAAAAATTAATTGGATCTCCCCCGCAATAAGCATACGCATTGATTCCTCCATCATCAAAAGGGCTCAACTCATCCGGGGTCATGAATCGCATCAGCACAGGGTTGTAGAAACGATTACCCCGTCCAAGTGGATAGTTTCCCGTTATATCGTCTGGGCACTCACCGTTAAACCCCAGCAAACGACTTAAACCGCTTTCGGCAGGGTGATGGCCGTACGCGGTATAGGCAAATTGCTTCTGATTAACTCCTGAGACCGTTTGCAGCAGCGAATGCGCCCGGTCGGTTGCCAGCAGCGTGGTTTCGGTAACACCAGCTTCACTTTGCTTCTGCGCCAATGGCTGGCCTTGATGGCACAAGATTGTTCGTTGCGTCTGTTGATTCAGCTCGGTCGTCAAGCGGCCCTCTTGATAGAAGCGCTGCAGAAACCCCACGCCCGTGAGTCGATCCAGTGGGTCGTATTTATAGAGACGCAGAATTTTCAGTGATGAGAGCGACATGATGAGGTGCTCACTTAGGCATTGAATGTGTGTCAGCTTCGAAGATATTTCGAGTGGCGTCTACTAGCAGAACTGATAGGTGGATGTGATCAGAAATGGGGCGAATCAGTAGAATAACGGGTGCTGTGTGTGATTTTGCGGGGGATTGGGTTGGAGCCCTGAGGTTGGGTGGTGTGGCTGCTGGCCTCATCGCGGGCAAGCCCGCTCCCACAGTGATTCATGTCGTACGCAAATGTTGTGTACACCAGAGATACCTGTGGGAGCGGGCTTGCCCGCGATGGCGTCCGTTCAGACGCCGCTGAACTCAAGCTGTGACGTGATACGGATTCCTCGGATCATGATTCCAGTCCAGGAACGGCTTGCCAGTCTCCACCGGCACCATCTCGATGCAGTCCTGCACCGGGCAGGTGATCTGGCACAGATTGCAGCCCACGCACTCCTCATCGATCACTTGATACTTGTGAGTGCCATCCGACTGCTTGAGGCTGGCTACGGCCTGGTGAGAGGTGTCCTCACAGGCGATGTGGCAACGACCACAGCCAATGCACGCGTCCTGATCGATCTTCGCGATCACCTGGTAGTTGATGTCCAGGTACTTCCAGTCCGTGGTGTTGCCCACCGCGCGGCCGGAAAACTCCGAGATGCTGGTGTAGCCCTGACTGTCCATCCAGCGCGACAGGCCGTCCTTCATCTCCTCGACGATCCGGAAGCCGTGCAGCATGGCCGCCGTGCACACCTGCACCGAGCCGCTGCCCAGCGCGATGAATTCCGCCGCGTCGCGCCAGTTGCCGATGCCGCCGATGCCGCTGATGGGCAGGCCTTGGGTCTGCGGATCACGGGCGATTTCGGCGACCATGTTCAGGGCAATCGGCTTGACCGCCGAGCCACAGTAACCGCCGTGGGTACTTTGGCCACCGACCATGGGGTTGGCGACCATGCGTTCAAGGTTGACGCTGGTGATCGAGTTGATGGTGTTGATCAACGACACCGCATCGGCCCCGCCACGGTGGGCTGCGCGGGCGGCGACACGGATGTCGGTGATGTTCGGCGTGAGCTTGACGATCACCGGCAGCGAGCAATAGGTCTTGCACCAGCGGGTGACCTGTTCCACGTATTCCGGTACCTGGCCGACCGCTGCGCCCATGCCCCGTTCCGGCATGCCGTGGGGGCAACCGAAGTTCAGCTCGATGCCGTCGGCACCGGTGGCCTCCACCAGCGGCAGGATGTTTTTCCAGGATTCTTCGACGCAGGGCACCATCAAGGACACGATCAGCGCGCGGTCCGGCCAGTCCTTTTTGACCTGGGTGATTTCCCGCAGGTTGATCTCCAGTGAGCGGTCGGTGATCAGTTCGATGTTGTTAAAACCGAGCACCTCCCTGTTAGCCCCGAAGTGCGCCGAGTAGCGCGACGACACGTTGACCGCCGCCGGGTCTTCACCCAGGGTTTTCCAGACCACGCCGCCCCAGCCCGCCTCGAAGGCGCGGACCACGTTGTAGGCTTTGTCGGTGGGTGGCGCGGAGGCCAGCCAGAATGGATTGGGTGCTTTGATGCCGGCGAAGACTATCGATAGATCGGCCATTTACGCAGCCTCCACGTTGAGCATCAGTTGAGCGTTGATCGCCTCGGCGGCGCGTTTGCCGTGTTGCACCGCTTGCACGGTCAGGTCTTGATCGAGGCTGGTGCAGTCGCCGCCGGCATACACCCCGGGGATGCTGGTGCGCAGGTTTTCATCGACTTCGATGCGTTCGCCCTGGCGCTTGAGCTCGCGGGCCAGCGGATCGCTGAGAGCGCTGCCGTCGAAGGCCTGGCCGATAGCTTTGAAGATCGCGTCGGCGGCCAGTTCGAAGGTTTCACCGGTGGTTTGCAGGCGACCTTCGACGAGATGGGTGCGGGCGAAACGCATGCCGCGCACGCGGCCGTGGTCATCGAGCAGTACTTCTTCGGGTTGTGCCCAGGTCATCAGCCGCACCTGATTGGCCTTGGCAATGTCCTGTTCGTGATGGGTGGCGCCCATGTCTTCGGTACCGCGCCGGTACACCAGGTTCACGTCACGGGCGCCGAGGCGGGCCATTTGCACCGCCATGTCGATGGCGGTATTGCCGGCGCCGAGGACGATGCAATGGTCGGCCAGGGGTAGTTGGGTCAGGTCATCGGCCTGGCGCAGTTCGCGGATGTAGTCGGTGGCGGCGAGCAGGCCGGGCGCATCTTCGTGGGCCAGGCCCAATTGTTTGCTGGCGTTGAGACCGAGACCGAGGAACACCGCATCGAATTGTTGCTGCAGTTCGCTCAAGGTCAGGTTCTCCCCGAGCTTCTGCCCGTGGCGAATTTCGATCCCGCCGATTTCCAGCAGGAACTCAAGCTCCTGTTGCGCGTAGTCATCCACCAGTTTGTATTTGGCGATCCCGTACTCGTTGAGACCGCCAGCCTTTTCCCGCGCCTCGAAAATCACCACGTCGTGCCCGTGCATGGCACTGCGGTGGGCGCAAGACAAGCCGGCCGGACCGGCGCCCACCACGGCGATGCGTTTGCCGGTGGCGGCAGCACGCTGGAACGGGTGGGCGCTGAAGTGGGCGTTGTCCACGGCGTAGCGCTGCAACAGGCCGATCATGACCGGCGCACACTCGTGGGCGTTGTTGCGCACGCAGGCTTGCTGGCAAAGAATTTCCGTCGGGCACACCCGGGCGCAACTGCCGCCGAGGATGTTGGCCGAGAGGATCTTCTGCGCGGCGCCTTGCACATTGTCCTGCGCAATGTTGCGGATGAACGAGGGAATGTCGATTTCGCTCGGGCAGGCATTCACGCAGGGCGCGTCGTAGCAATACAGACAGCGCGAGGCCTCCAGGTGAGCCTGGCGCTCGTTGAGCGGCGGCGCCAGATCGGTGAAGTGGCTGGCGAGGGCGGCTGCACTCTCGTAGGGATGCGGAAGATGAGTCAGGGTCTTGATCACGGTTTTGGCCTCACGGTGAATTGAGGTGCTGCCTCTGATGGGCATTGTTTTTTCGGTGTCTGTGACGACGCCTTCGCTGGCAAGCCAGCTCCTACAAGGGGAATGCATTTCAAACTGTAGGAGCTGGCTTGCCAGCGATAGGCCGAAGGCCGCTCTCAGCGTTTCACGGCAGTCGGCTGATTCAACTCCGCCCGCTTGCTCAGCAAATCAAACACCGCCGGGTACGCCGGCCGTTCGATGTAGCGCCCGGCGCCACGCTCGGCCCGCAGGTCGCCGTCGGCCCAGACCACGCGGCCCTGGCTGATGGTGTGGCTGGGCACGCCGCGCACGGTCTTGCCTTCGAAGATGTTGAAGTCCACCTGCTGATGATGGGTCTTGGCGGAAATGGTCCGTGTGCCTTGCGGGTCCCACAGCACCAGGTCGGCATCGGCACCGACGCGGATCGCGCCTTTGCGTGGGTAGAGGTTGAAGATTTTGGCCGTGTTGGTGGACGTCAGCGCGACGAATTGCTGCATCGAGAAGCGTCCGGTGTTCACCCCTTCATCCCACAACACCGCCATGCGATCTTCGATGCCGGCGGTGCCGTTGGGGATCTTGCTGAAGTCGTCGCGGCCAGCGGCTTTTTGCTCGGCGCAGAAGCAGCAGTGGTCAGTGGCGGTGGTGTGCAGGTTGCCCGATTGCAGGCCATGCCAGAGCGCTTCCTGGTGGCCGCGAGGGCGGAACGGCGGGCTCATCACGTATCCGGCAGCGGTTTGCCAGTCGGGATCGCGGTAGACGCTGTCGTCCAGCAGCAGGTGCCCGGCCAGCACTTCGCCGTACACCGGCTGGCCCTTGCCCCGGGCGTAGGTGATTTCATCCAGGGCTTCCTTGGTCGAAACGTGAACCAGATACAGCGGCGTCCCCAGGGTTTCGGCGATGCGGATCGCCCGGCTCGCGGCCTCGCCTTCAACCTGTGACGGCCGCGACAATGGATGCGCTTCCGGCCCGGTGATGCCCTGGGCCATCAGTTTGCGTTGCAGGTGATACACCAGTTCACCGTTTTCCGCATGAACGGTCGGCACCGCGCCCAGTTCCAGACAGCGTTCGAAACTCGCCACCAGGGTGTCATCGGCGGCCATGATCGCGTTCTTGTAGGCCATGAAATGCTTGAAGCTGTTAACGCCGTGCTGGCTGACCAACTCGGCCATTTCCTCGCGGACCTGTTCGCTCCACCAGGTAATGGCGACGTGAAAGCCGTAGTCCGACGCCGACTTCTCGGCCCAGCCGCGCCACTGATGGAAGGCTTCGAGCAGGGATTGCTGCGGATTGGGAATCACGAAGTCGATGATCGAGGTGGTGCCGCCGGCCAGTCCCGCCGCCGTGCCACTGTAAAAGTCTTCGCTGGCCACGGTGCCCATGAAGGGCAGTTGCATGTGGGTGTGCGGGTCGATGCCGCCGGGCATCAGGTATTGACCGCTGCCGTCGAGCACTTCGGCCCCTGGAGGAACATCGAGGTTTTCGCCGATGGCCTTGATCACGCCGTCTGCGCAATACACATCGGCGCGATAACTTTCATCATGGGTAATAACGGTGGCGCCACGGATCAACAGAGACATTCCGAGTTCCTCGCAGGCAATGACCGGCTTATGCCGGTTCTAGATGTTTTATATATAAACAGCCTGTACAGATTGATTCCTGTCAGTGCTGACAGGATTAAACGCTAGCTGCAGTTTCCAGAATCGGCAAGAATATTTTTTATAAGCTTATTCAGTTATTAACTGATTGATTAATAAAGATTAAATACGGAAATCACCAAAATGGTGAGGCTGCTCACCATTTTGACGCACTTGACAGGTTCGAAATATGGTCAAGATTTCTCATGTGAAATCAGCCGTTTGTGGATGGTCTATGGTTGATGCGCGACTTTGAAAAAAAGATCAATGCACCAGATTGAGTCCTGACTGTTCGGACAACTTGGCTGGCATTCGGCCTGAGTGGCAAGGCATGCAACTGAGGACTGCACCGAGGATTGCCTCGTTGACCCAATAAAACTGATAAACATCAGTTGTTTACAAAGTGTTTATGGAACTGCCCGATGCGCAACCGGGGCACCCGGCACGTTTATTGATGCCGCCAACCTCCGATGAGCAAAAAAATAATTCAAAGAACAGTGGAGCGGCCATGCAACAGATCAGATCGCAAGTGACCGAGCGCGACGGCTTGTTCGAGCTGGAAGCCGGCAGCGATGTCCTCGACAGTCCCCGTTACAACCACGACATAGCACCGACCAGGGTGCGCGAACGGACCTGGAACAAATGGCACATCACCGCGTTATGGGTGGGCATGGCGATCTGCGTGCCGACCTACACCCTCGGCGGGGTGTTGACCGCGTACTTCGGCCTGACCGTCGGTGAAGCGCTGCTGGCGATTCTGTTCGCCAACATCATCGTGCTGATCCCCCTGACGCTTAACGCCTTTCCCGGCACCAAGTACGGCATTCCCTTTCCGGTGTTGCTGCGCTCGTCCTTCGGCGTGCTCGGCTCCAACATACCGTGCCTGATCCGCGCCCTGGTGGCGTGTGGCTGGTTCGGTATCCAGACCATGTTCGGCGGGCTGGCGATTCACCTGTTCCTCGGCTCGGTGTTCGAGGGCTGGAAGTCCCTCGGCGGTACTGGCGAGGTCATCGGCTTCATGGTGTTCTGGGCGCTGAACCTGTGGGTGGTGATTCGCGGCGCCGAGTCGATCAAATGGCTGGAAACCCTGTCGGCACCGCTGTTGGTGCTGGTGGGCGTAGGCCTTCTGGTCTGGGCCATGCCCAACGTGTCGATGACCGAATTGCTGGCGATTCCGGCCAAACGTCCCGAAGGCGCCGGGGTGGCCAGTTACTTCGCCGCCGGGCTGACGGCGATGGTCGGCTTCTGGGCCACGCTGTCGCTGAACATTCCGGACTTCAGTCGCTACGCAAAAAGCCAGAAGGATCAGATTGTCGGGCAGATCATAGGCCTGCCGCTGACCATGTTCCTGTTCGCCTCCCTGGGTGTGGTGATGACCGCCGCCTCGGTGAAACTGGTGGGCGTCACGGTGTCCGATCCGGTGACCCTGATCGGCCATATCCAGAGCCCGGTGTGGGTCGCGCTGGCGATGGCGCTGATCATCATCGCCACACTGTCGACCAATACCGCAGCGAATATCGTGTCGCCGACCAATGACTTCCAGAACATCGCGCCCAAGGTCATCAACCGCACCAACGCCGTGCTGCTTACCGGATTCGTCGGATTGGCGTTGATGGCCCATGAACTGCTGAAAAAGCTTGGCCTGATTGTCTCGGATCTCAGTCTGGAAACCGTCTATTCCAACTGGCTGCTCGGCTATTCGAGCCTGCTGGGGCCGATCGCCGGGATCATGGTGGTGGACTATTTCCTGATCAAGAAACAGCAACTGGACCTTGCCGGCCTGTACCGCGATGACGTGTATCCGGCGTGGAACTGGTGCGGCTTCATGGCCTTCGGCGTACCGGTGGTGTTGACGCTGCTGTCCCTGGGCAGCGATGCGTTCAGCTGGTTCTACAGCTATGGCTGGTTTACCGGCTCGGCCCTTGGGGGGCTGATTTATTACGGGTTGAGTGTGATGCGGCCGAGTCCGTCTGTCGCGAAATCTGCGGTGTGAGTGATGGCCTCTTCGCTGGCAAGCCAGCTCCTACAGAGTTCCCGGGTGCTTACAAAACCTGTAGGAGCTGGCTTGCCAGCGAAGACGACCTGAAAAACACCAGAGAAATACCTGAAAAACTCATAAGAACTGCCTGAGGAGATCATCATGAACGCTGCCGTCGACGTTCTGCAGTCCAGCCATCAGCACATCAACCGTGACCGCCTGTGGCAGTCGCTCATGGAACTGGCCAGGCTTGGCGCCACGGTCAAGGGGGGCGTGTGTCGCCTGGCCCTGACCGATCTCGATCGCCAGGCCCGGGACATCTTCGTCAAATGGTGTATCGATGCCGGCTGCACCGTCAGCGTCGACGCCGTCGGCAATATCTTCGCCCGTCGGCCCGGGCGTAATCCCGACTTGCCGCCGGTGATGACCGGCAGCCACATCGACACCCAGCCCACCGGCGGCAAGTTCGATGGCTGCTTTGGTGTATTGGCCGGCGTCGAAGTGCTGCGCACCCTCAATGACCTCAACATCGAAACCGACGCGCCACTGGAAGTGGTGGTCTGGACCAACGAAGAAGGTTCACGCTTCGCCCCGTGCATGATGGGCTCCGGCGTGTTCGCCGAAAAATTCACCCTCGAGGAAACCCTGGCCAAGGTCGATGCCGAAGGCATCACCGTGGGGCAAGCATTGAACGCCATCGGCTACGCTGGCCCGCGTCAGGTCAGTGGCCATGCGGTGGGCGCCTATTTCGAAGCCCACATCGAGCAAGGCCCGATCCTTGAAGACGAACACAAGACCATAGGCGTAGTCATGGGCGCCCTCGGGCAGAAATGGTTCGACCTGAAACTGCGCGGCGTCGAAGCCCACGCCGGCCCGACCCCGATGCACCTGCGCAAGGATGCCCTGGTCGGTGCCGCGGTGATTGTCGGTGCGGTCAACCGCGCTGCCCTCGGCCATCAACCCCACGCCTGCGGCACTGTCGGTTGCCTGCAAGCCTATCCCGGCTCGCGCAACGTCATCCCCGGCGAAGTACGCATGACTCTGGACTTCCGCCATCTGGAACCGGCACGCCTGGACTCGATGATCGCCGAAGTACGCGAAGTCATCGAAACCACCTGCGAAGAACACGGCCTGACGTTCGAACTGACTCCAACCGCCGACTTCCCGCCGCTGTACTTCGACAAGGGCTGCGTCGAAGCAGTACGCGGCGCCGCCCAAGGCCTGGGCCTTTCGCACATGGACATCGTCAGTGGCGCAGGGCACGACGCGATCTTCCTCGCCGAACTCGGCCCGGCCGGGATGATCTTCGTGCCGTGCGAAGGCGGCATCAGCCACAACGAAATCGAAAATGCCGCGCCGGATGACCTGGCGGCCGGGTGTGCGGTGCTGTTGCGGGCGATGCTGGCGGCTTCGGCGGCGGTGGCCAAGGGGGCGTGACGGTCTGAACCCTGTGACGTGCGCTGAATTGTTTGGCGCACGTCACAACGCGCAACCCTCAATCGTCATCCTGTTGAATCCTTGAAACCCTGTCGGGTATCGCACGCGTGCTGGATTTCATCGCTCAGTCGTTGCACACCTATTGGCAGTCGTGTGAATGGCTGCCCATTGAAATCAATGGTGCCCAAGGTGTCGTCATCAAGGCTGACGGCGTTATCACGGCGTCGATGACCTTTGGCTTCGATGAAGCGGGGCGGGTGTGCCGGATCTTCATCATGCGCAATCCGGACAAGTTGGCGGGGCTGGAGGCGGCGCTGAACGTACGCTAGTCAGACATCCCGAAAATGATGAAGATCCCACAGGTTCTTCGCACGATCAGACAGGTCTGCGGTCTTACTCTTCACAGGTTCCCCCTACTTGTGGAGTCGCCATGAGCCAGGACGTTTTGACCACGCAAACCAATCGCCGGCAGCTACAGCAGATCATCGCCGGTCTGTCCGACGGGGTGATACTGCTCGATCCCGACCAGAGCATTCTGTGGGCCAACGAGGCGGCGCTGGCGATGCACGGTATTGCGCAAGTCAGCGACCTGGGTGCCAACGCCAAGGCGTATGCCAAGCGCTTCGCCCTGCGCTATCGCAACAATCATGCAGTGCCAGTCGACAGCTACCCGATCAACCGGGTGGGGCGTGGCGAGACGTTCAGCGATGTGCTGGTGGAAGTGACGTCGGCGGTGGACGAAGCGCGTACCTGGGTACATCGCGTGTGCAGCCTGGTATTGGCCGACAGCCGTGGCGAGCCGGAATCGCTGGTGTTGATCATGGACGACGTCACCAACTGGGCCAGCGCCGAGCAGCGTTTGGAGAAAACCTTTGCCGCCAACCCGGCCCCCGCTGTGATCTGCCGTCTCAGCGACTTGCGCTATATCAAGGTCAACCCCGGGTTCCTCGAGATGACAGGCTATGCCAGGGATCAGGTGATTGGCAGCTCGACCTATGAGCTGGACGTATTGGACCAGGCCGAGAACAAGGAGCTGGCCAGGCAGCGCTTGCGCGAAGGCGCGACCATACCGCAGATGCAGGCCGAGTTGCGCTTGCCCGACGGTGGCAGCAAGCAAGTGATCGTGGCCGGCCAGCCACTGGAGCTCAACGACGAAGCCTGCGTGTTGTTTTCCTTCGTCGACATGGAGCCGCGACGCAAGGTCGAAGCTGCCCTGCGCCAGAGCGAAGAACGCTTCGCCAAGGCGTTTCGCCTTTCCCCGGTGCCGATCCTGGTCTGCGCTGCCCGCGATCAAGTGGTGCTGGATGTGAACGAAGCCTTCCTCGGTTCCCTCGGGTACTCCCGCGAAGAAGTCCTCGGCAAGAGCGTCGCGCAGATCGACTTCATCGACGACAAGGGAGCACGCATCCGGCTTTTCGCAGCATTGGATAAATCCCCAAGCCTGGACCGCATCGATCTACGCGTACGTCGAAAGGACGCCAGGCTGATCGATTGCGCGGTGTCGGCAGACACCGTGAACATTCAGGACAACCGGTGCTATCTGCTGGTGCTGATAGACATCACCGAGCGCAAGCGCACTGAGCTGGAGCTGGTGGCGGCCATCGAAGAGGTGATGAAGGATGCCTCGTGGTTCAGCCGCACGCTGATCGAAAAACTCGCCAACGTGAAGCGCGTCAACTCACCGAAATTGCCCGGCGTGTCCTGCACCGACCTGACCGCCCGTGAGCACGATGTGCTGAGCCTGATATGTGAAGGCCTGGCCGACAAGGAAATCGCTGCGCGCCTGAACCTGGCACCGAACACGGTGCGCAATAATGTGGCGGCGGTGTATTCGAAAATCGATGTGCATAGCCGCAGCGAGGCGATTGTCTGGGCGCGGGAGCGGGGGCTGTTCTCGAATGAGTGGCGGCCAAAGGGGCCGTGATAAGGCGCAGGGTGCAAATTGATGTGTCGACCCGGTGATGTAAGAACTGCCAGGTTTTACTGGCATCGGTCCCCGGCTGAACTACAAGTGATTCGCAGATATTTATTTTTGTGACAGGTGTGTGGATTTTCCGTGCCGGTTCTGTTGTCACAAAAATGTGTCGATCACTAATCGCGGGTCAACCGATGAAAATTCTTGGGAAACGCGTTATCTCACCGATGTCGCTGGCATTCTGCGTGGCGATTCTCGGCGGCTGTGCCAGTCCGCCACCCCCTCCAGCGGTCACTCCACCCCCTCCCGAACGCACCTGTCAGGCCATGGATAAAACCGATGTCCTGGGCGATGTTAAAGGCGAAGACGGGCAGGTGACTCGAATCACCACCACGACTCGCTGCGTCACGCAGTAATTTCGGTCAAGCGCGGATCCTCTGTGGGAGCGAGTAAGCTCCCACAAGGGGGGAATCTGCCTGACCGTGGTTAGCGCAGGATCAGGACAGGAACCCACCATCCACATTCAACGAAACCCCAGTGGTATAGCTGGAAGCATTGCTGGCGAGGTAAAGCACCGCCCCAGCCATCTCACTCGGATCCGCCACTCGTTTCAACGGGATCTGCTGCAACGCAGTGTTCAGGATGGCTTCGTTCTTCACCAGCGCCGAAGCAAATTTGGTGTCGGTCAAACCCGGCAACAGGGCGTTGCAACGAATCCCGAACTGCGCGCATTCCTTGGCGAAGACTTTGGTCATGTTGATCACCGCAGCCTTGGTCACGGAGTAGATGCCCTGGAACACGCCCGGCGAAACACCGTTGATCGACGCCACGTTGATGATGCTGCCGCCACCGTTTTCGCGCATCAGCTTGCCGGCTTCGACCGACATGAAGAAGTAGCCGCGGATGTTCACGTCGACGGTTTTCTGGAAGGCGCCGAGGTCGGTGTCCAGCACGTTGCAGAACTGCGGGTTGGTCGCGGCGTTGTTGACCAGGATGTCGAGGCGGCCGAACTGTTCCTTGATGCCGGCGAAAACCTGGCTGATCTGCTGCATTTCGCCGATGTGGCAGGCAATGGCGGTGGCCTTGCCGCCAGCGGCGATGATCGCATCGGCCACGTGTTGGCAACCTTCAAGCTTGCGGCTCGACACGATCACGTGGGCGCCTTGCTGGGCCAGCAGTTTGGCGATGGCTTCACCGATGCCACGGCTGGCACCGGAGACGAAAGCGATCTTGCCGTCGAGGTCGAACAACTGAGTCTTGGACATGGGTTTTCCTTGTTATTGAGTCGGTAGGGGGCACTGTGTCGGGTCAGTGAGCGCGCGTTATCGTTAGCGACCTTCGCGAGCAAGCTCGCTCCTACAGGGTTCTGTGTAATCGAGCAGAATCAGGTTCACAGATTGGATTTGTGGATGACCTGCAGGCTCATCTGCTCCAGCAGCTTGTTCATGTGAATGAACTGCGCGAAGCGTTTGTCCTGGGTCTGGCCATGGTAGAAGCGGTAGTAGATCTGCTGCACGATGCCGGCCAGGCGGAACAGGCCGTAGGTGTAGTAGAAGTCGAAATTGTCGATGCGGATGCCCGAACGTTCGGCGTAGTAATCGACGAACTCGCGGCGGGTCAACATGCCCGGCGCATGGCTCGGCTGGCGGCGCATCATCTGCACCGGCGCCGGATCATTGGCTTCGATCCAGTAGGCGAGGGTGTTGCCCAGGTCCATCAGCGGATCGCCGAGGGTGGTCAGTTCCCAATCGAGCACGCCGATGATCTGCATCGGGTTGGCCGGGTCGAGGATCACGTTGTCGAAGCGGTAGTCGTTGTGCACGATGCTGGAGGTCGGATGGTCCGCCGGCATCTTGTCGTTGAGCCAGGCCTTGACCACGTCCCATTGCGGTGCATCAGGGGTCAGGGCTTTTTCGTAGCGATCGCTCCAGCCTTTGATCTGCCGCGCCACATAACCCTCGGGTTTGCCCAGGTCGCCCAGGCCGTAGGCGTTGTAGTCGACGCGATGCAGTTCCACGAACTTGTCGATGAAGCTCTTGCACAGGGCTTCGGTTTTCGCCGAGTCCAGGCCCAGTTCCGGCGGCAGGTCCGAGCGCAGGATGATGCCGTTGACCCGTTCCATGACATAGAACTCGGCACCGATCACCGATTCGTCGGTGCAGTGCACATAGGCTTTGGGGCAGTACGGAAAACCGTCGCGCAGTTGATTGAGGATGCGGAATTCACGGCCCATGTCGTGAGCCGACTTGGCCTTGTGGCCGAAGGGTGGGCGACGCAGGACGAATTCCTGTTCGGGGTATTCCAGCAAGTAGGTGAGGTTTGAAGCACCGCCCGGAAACTGGCTGATCCGTGGCAAGCCGCTGAGTCCTGGAATATGGGCCTTGAGGTACGGATCGATCAGGCTGGCATCGAGCTCTTCGCCGGTGCGGATACGGGTGGACTGGTCGTTAAGCGCCATGCTTATCCCTTCTGCTTATTCTGGAGGCCTTGAACTATTGGCTAATCTAATGCTGAGACGTGAGTGCCACAAGCGTGGCACGGTCTTATAGGTTAGCGTGTTGCAGGATAATCAGCGTTCCTGATGTGCGAGAACACGCCCGGCGGACTATGGTTCAGGGGCATGGTGCTTCCAGGAAGGAGGTTTGAAATGGGTTGTCCGCAAGTCTGTGCCACCGCCACCCTGCAATGCAGCTTTGGCGCGGCGCCGGCCGTGCTCAACGTGCTGCCGGTCAATCGCACACTGACCGCTGGCCTGCCGGCGGCGAACATCATGGATCACATCCCGCTGGTCAACATCATGCCCTTTGGTGTGTGTACGAGCCTGGCCAACCCGACGGTTGCGGCCGCCACTGCGGCGGCGCTGGGTGTGCTGACACCGATGCCCTGCATCCCGGCGACCGCCACACCCTGGATACCGGGCGGGGCACCTACGGTGCTGCTGGGCAACTTGCCGGCGATTGACGCCAACAGCACGTTGATGTGCAACTGGGCCGGGGTGATCAAAATTGTCATGCCCGGGCAGATGCAGATGCTCATTCCCTGACTCCCACTGGGGTCCTTCTGTGAGTGCAGTATTTGTGAGCAACAGTGCTCACTGTGGGAGCGGGCTTGCCCGCGATGGGGGCATCTGAGTCAATACAAGGCTTCAGGCCTCGGCAGGATCACTCCAGCGCCTGAGCCACCAGCGTACCCTCGAGATCGGCTTGCCTTCGGCGTCCAGCGGTCGCCCATCGGCAGCGAAACCCTGTGCCGGTTCCAGTAACTGACCGTTGAGATACCGCGCCTCGACGGCGGTTTTTCCGTTGGGGTGAAACCGCTGATACCGCCCCTCACGCACGCCATCACGGTAAAACTGCGTTTCGGCCAGTTGCCCGTCTGGGAAGTAGTTGTTCGTTTCACCGTGGAGCAGGCCCTGGCGATAAGTCGCCTTGCGTTGCAACCCGCCCTCGGGCGTAAAGAAACTGGCCACACCGTGCAATTTGTCGCGCACATAAGGCAGTTGCGCCGAGACATTGCCATTGGGGTAGTACAGCAGGCTCGTGCCCTGTAGCTCGCCCTGGCTGTAGCTCAGGTTCGCCTGAGGTCGACCGGCGTCCTTGATGCGCAGCGGGCCTTCCAGTCGGCCTTCAAGCAAGCGCCCGTCGAGGTGGCTGTCGCCACGCTCCAGATCAAGTTTGCTTGATGTCATTGCGTAACCCTCCCTAGTTGACCTTCACCAGGCCGCCCTTGATGGTCAGCATGCCGCCGCCGTCGACGGTTTGCTCGGCGGCGGCCTTGTTCATCAGACTGATCCCTGCATCGTTGGTCAGCGTCGTGCCCGCCTTGTTTTCCAGCGAGGTGCCGGCCTGGTTGCTCAGGGAGGTGCCGGCTTTCTGGCTGATCGAGGTACCGGCCTCGGCGGCGAGGTCCGCGCCGCTCTTGATCGCAAAGCTGCCGCCGCTTTGCAGGGTCAGGGTGCCGGTCACCTTGATGGTCAGGTTGCCGTCCACGGTCAGGCTGTAGTTGCCGGTGACCGTGTGGTTGTAGTTGCCTCCAGTGCTGTGAGTCTGGTCGGCGCCGACTTTCACCGTGCGGCTGTCCTTCACGTCAAGGCTGTCGCTGCCGGTCTGGATGGTCACGCTGCGTTTGCCTTTCTCCAGGGTCACGGTCTCGTCGCCTTCCTTCACTGTGCGCGTGCGCGCGTTCTGCACCGTCAAGGTTTCGTCATGACCAACGGTGGCAGTGGTGTCGTTGAGCACGTTGATCTTGAGATCCTTCTGCGCCTGCAGGAACACCTCTTCGGCGTCCTTCTTGTCCTCAAAGCGCAACTCGTTGAAACCGCCGCCCCCTTTGGACGACTGGGTCTTGATCCCGGACTGGGTCTGATTGGCCGGCAGCGCATAGGGCAGGGCGTTGTCACCGTTGTAGACGCAACCGGTCACCAGTGGTCGATCGGGGTCGCCGTCGATAAAAGTCACGATCACTTCCTGGCCGATCCGCGGCACGAACTGCATGCCGAACCCTTTGCCGCTCCAGGGCAATACCACTCGCACCCAGCACGAACTCGCTTCGTCGTTCTTGCCGTCGCGGTCCCAGGGGAACTGCAATTTGATGCGGCCGTATTCGTCGGTCCAGATTTCTTCGCCCAACTTGCCGACCACAATTGCTGTTTGCGTGTGCATGCGCGGCTTGGGCGTGATTCGAGTCGGGCGGTAAGGCGTGGCTTTGGGGATCGCTTCGAAGCGGTTGCGGTAGTTATCGTGGCTGACTTCGTGAGTCACCGTCGTCACCACCCAATCGATATTCAGGGTTGTGTCATCGTGACCGGCCAGCGTGAACCAATGCCCCGGCACCAGCCAGCGGCAGTCGCTCTCACCGACAAAGCGTTTCTCCTGACTGCGCAATCCATCGATGCGCTGCTTGGTCAGCGCATCACCCCGCGCCTTGGCGTTGTAGCCGCCAGGATGCTCGTACATCGAGCGTGGCCCGGCGATTGCTTCGGCCTGGCTGTAGAGCGAAGTGGTCGGTGTGGTGAACTCGTAATCCGTCGCCTGATAGACGCCGGCTACGGCTTGCATGCACACCTGGCCGGAGCGAATGCCATGCAGTTCGCGCTCGCCCATTTGCTGGCCGAGATATTTTACGTTCGGCCCGTTCGGGATTATTGGGAAGGCATCGTTACTGTCCCCCAGTACCAGCGTGTGCTTGCCGTCTTCGTGGGTAAAAAACCAGAAAATCCCTTCCTCTTCCAACAGCCGTGAAACGAAGGCGAAATCGGTTTCGCCGTACTGCACGCAGTACTCGCGCGGGGTGTAGCTGCCGGTGAGTTTCAGCGTGAAATCGGTGAAGCCGTGGGCCTTGAAAATCGTGGTGACGATGTCTGAAGTGCTGAGGTTCTGAAACACGCGGTTATTGCTGGCCAGCGTAAGCCACCAGAGCCATGGCCTTAAAACAAGCTGATAGCGTTCGGCGGTCGCATCGGCGGGGAGTTGGCGGATTTCGGCGACCAATGCATCCATCGGACGGGTCAGGGCGTCGTTGTGCAGAGTCGTTGTGACATGGGTGGCGACGGCACTGGTCAGCGTAAGTGAAGCGCCGTCATTGAGGCCGTTGAGGGTTTGCGAGCCCAATGAATTGAGCGCTTCTTCGCCGGACAGCGACTCAGGGTAAAGCGCCGACAGCGAAGAAGCGGTGAGGGAAAGGGACGTGTTGCTGTCGGTGAACCTGGGCATCGCGAACCTTTAAATACTTATGGGGTAACAAAGTTATATGACATTTATTTAGACATCTTAGGGATTGGTTTCTGAGCGCTACCTTTTGTTTTTTGCATGGCTTTCGCTTGAAGTTCGCTCCAGTTCAGATTTTTCCATTGCGAAAAAAATATAACTTCTATTCCCACAACAATTCCATTTTTGTCGTAGTCAGCAAGAACTCCTTCATCGATAGGCAGGGTGTAGGCGATCTTTTCTTTAGAGAGCTTCATGTAGGCTGAGTTGGAGTCTGGGTTATTGGTAATTTGCGTTGTCATTATGCTTCCTCGTTGCTTTAGAAGTTTTAATCTGGCTGGGGTGTTTTAATGTTATGTCCACCAGACCGTTACTACATGTGTGCCAGCTGCGTCTGTAACGACGGAAACTGAAAATGTATTTAAAACCACCTGATAGTTAAAAAGAGGCATGTAGTAGATGTCGAATAATTGCTGGCCAAAATAGTTTAGTACAGGAATGGCTATGGTGCTTTGATACTGGTATGTGGCGTTGTAAAGTCTGGTGTTGTGTGCCTGTAAGACATAATTTCCTGCGCCTACGGTTGCCTCCACAAAAGACGTGGTTATGCTTCTCTCATACATGCGATCAATGGCGTGCTGTGAGTAGGTTAGTGGCATATCTCCTCCTGAGTTACAGTGTTTTCGTGAGGCTGTCGGATCAGGGACTGGACAATGTATTTTTATTCCAGCTCCCACTGAATAAAGTTCTTCGTCATCTGCGTCATTACAGTAAAAAAAGAAAAAAGGGGGCAGATTTATTTTCGCCTGCCTGGGTGATCCAGGCTTGTAGGTTGTTAAAGTCGGTTGTGAAGGCCGCTACAATGGCCCCCTGATTTTGCGGGGTTGAGTCGGCCCAGCGTTGCGGGTCAGTGCGGCTGCTATTGATCCGAGCCGCCAGTTGTGTGGTTGTAAATGCCATATAAACACTCCTTGTTTTCACTGCATTGGTTGGCATTGCCCTAAGGACGGGGCGGGCTGCATCCTGTATTCACTCCAGCACCCACTCCGCCAGTTTCCCAGTCACCTGGGTCATTAATACGTTCTCTACATCCCTTGCACCCGCCGCACTGCACTTGGCCAACACCGCCTGCACAATTCCGGCATCGAACTCAAACTGTTTACCGGTCGCAGCCTTGTACCGGCCACGCAGTTTCTCCAGCTTCGCCAACACAATCCCTTCCAGCGTCGCTTCATCCAGCGGCCGATACGCCACCACGGTCATCCGCGCCAGAAAGGCCGGGCGAAAGGCTTGCAGCAGCACCTTGTGCAAGGCCTCGTTAAAGGTATCGGTTCCAAGTTGTGCCACCGGTGTGTCGAGCAACAGTTCGGCACCCACGTTGCTGGTGGCGAGCATCACGGTGTTCTTGAAGTCCACCACCAATCCAGTGCCGTCTTCCATCACGCCTTTGTCGAACACGTTGTAGAAGGCTTCGAGCACATCCGGATGGGCCTTTTCGATTTCATCGAGCAACACCACCGAGTAGGGTTTACGCCGTACCGCTTCAGTCAGTACGCCGCCGCTGCCATAACCGACGTAACCGGGCGGGGCGCCTTTGAGTTGGCTGACGGTGTGGGCTTCCTGGTATTCCGAGAGGTTGATGCTGATCAGGTTGCGTTCGCCGCCGTAGAGCGCATCGGCCAAGGCGTAGGCGGTTTCGGTTTTACCCACGCCAGTAGGGCCGACCAGCAGGAACACGCCGACCGGTTTTTGCGGGTCGGTGAGGCCGGCGCGGTAAGCCTGCAGGCGCTGGGCGATGGTGCCCAGCGCGATGCTCTGGCCCATGACGCGCAACCCCATGCGTTGGCCGAGGGTGCGCACGGCGTGGGCTTCGTCGGCGAGCATTTTGCCGACCGGGATGCCGGTCCAGCCGGCGATGACGGCGGCGACGGTTTTTCCGTCGACCTGTTCCGGTACCAGCGGGTCGTCCTGGCGGATCGCGTCGAGCCCGGCCTCCAGTCGTACCAGTTCGGCGGCCAGATGATCGATGCGGCTGTCGATGGCTTCGTCCGGTTTGTCGCTGTCGGCGCGTTCGCTCAAGGTCAGCAATTCGCTGCGGGTTTCCAGCAGTTCGCGCACCGCAACCCGTTCTTCATTCCAGCGTACTTCCAGTTCGCGAATCGCTTGCACATTAGCCACGGATTCGGTTTCAAGCAGGGTGATGCGCTCGCGGTGATCGAGCCCGGTGGCCTGTTCGCGGCGCAGACGTTCGACTTCGTCGCTGAGGCTGTTCTGGCGGTGACGCAGGCTTTCCAGCGGTGGCGGCACGTCGTGCTGGCCGAGGGCGACCCGGGCACAGGCGGTGTCGAGCACGCTGATGGCTTTGTCTGGCAACTGGCGCCCGGAGATGTAGCGATGGGACAGTTTCACCGCCTCATGGATGGCCGCGTCGAGCACTTGCACGCCGTGGTGCTGTTCGAGTTTGGCGGCAACCCCGCGGAGCATTTCCACCGCAGTGGTTTCGTCCGGTTCCTCCACTTGTACCAGTTGAAAACGGCGGGCGAGGGCCGGGTCTTTCTCGAAGTATTTTTTGTATTCAAGCCACGTGGTGGCGGCCAGGGTACGCAACTCGCCACGGGCCAGGGCCGGCTTGAGCAGGTTGGCCGCATCGCTGCCGCCTTCCGCGCCACCGGCACCGATCAGGGTGTGGGCTTCGTCGATGAACAAGATGATTGGTTTTTCCGCGCTGCGTACGGCGTCGATCACTCCTTTGAGGCGTTGCTCGAACTCGCCCTTGACCCCGGCGCCAGCCTGCAACAAGCCGAGATCGAGCACACGCAAGCTGACGTCCTGCAAGGACGGCGGTACATCACCGGCAGCGATGCGCAGGGCCAGGCCTTCGACCACGGCGGTCTTGCCCACGCCCGGCGCGCCGACCAGGATCGGGTTGTTCTGCCGGCGGCGCAGCAGGATGTCGATGCATTGGCGAATCTCGCCGTCGCGGCCGACGATGGGGTCGATGCGCCCGGCGTGGGCGTCGGCTGTCAGGTCCTGGGTGAACTGGTCCAGCACCGAGTCCTGTTTCGGCGCCGGGTTGCCGGCAGTCACCGCACGTTTACCGCCGACGTGCTCGCGAGAATTTTCGGTCCATTCCAGCAGGTTGCTGCGCAAAGCCTCCCGGGGAATCTTCAACAGTGATGAAGCGCTGTTGAGCAACAGGCTGCGGCGCTCGTCGCGGTCAATCAAGGCAAGTAGCAGCAACCCTGAGCGAATGCTCTCCAGCCCCAGCACACTGGCCTGCACCACCGCATCTTCGAGCAACCCGGTGGTGTGCGACGACAATGCCGGGGTGCGCGTGCTGCCGGATTTGAAGAGCTCCAGCGCCTTGTTGATTTCCGCCGTCAAGGCGTCGCGCTCCAGGCCGAAGCGCGGCAGCAGATAGGCGAAGTCTCCGCCCTCGATGTCCAGCAACTCCAGCAGCAGGTGTTCGATTTCCACGTAGTGGTGGCCTCGCTGCAGACAGCGTTGCGCGGCCCGTTCCAGGGCGCGGCGGTTGTCTGGATTGAGGCGTCCGATCAGGCTGGCCAGTTCCATGTTCAGGTGATCTCCAGCTGACGAAGACGGGTTTCGATGCGTTGCACCGCCAGGCTGGTCTGGCGTTGCAAACCACCGTTCCAGCTGAGCAGTGCCGGTGCCTGGCGGCTGAGTCTGATTGGGCCGGCGCCGCGCACCAGCAACACCAGGGTGCAATCCAGGTCCGGGCCAAAATACAGTGCGCTGAGGCTGGCCAGTACCGGGTGAGATTCGCCATCGGGCAGGAACCGCGCCGCCTGGGCAGCGGTCAGCGGGCCAAGGGTCAGGCGGAAGCCGGCGTGTTCATCCCAGACCCGGGTGCCGGCCACTGCCGTGCGACCCAGTTGCAGATTGCGACCGCCGGGGATCATGCGGCTGCGACTGGCGGGCGGGATCTCGCGCCAGGCACCTTCATAGGCGCCCAGCTCAACCGGCAGTTCGAATTGCTCACGCACGATGGCTGCAAAACCGGCGAGGGAGCGGCGGCCATCGGCGAACAGCGCGCTGCACGCCAGCACGGCACAATCGGGTACGGCCTGACGCTCGCGCAAGGCTTTGGGCAGCAGGCCGGTCAATGCCCTGAGTTGCGCCTGAACTGCCGAGGCACCGGGGGCGGTGAACCCCAGGGCAATCCGGTGTTTGCGCATCACTTTGTACAGCAGGCTCAGCAACCGATGCTGAAACAGATCGAGAAATTCAGCGGGCGCGTAATCCTTGGCCCGCGCGCGTTGCTGCAACCATTCCTGATAGGCGTAGGGCAGCGGGCCGTCGGGACCGCCGAGGCCGAACACCGGGGTGCTGAGGACCGGTTGCTGGCCGGGTTGCTGGGTCAGGCTTTCGATTTCGCTGGCGGCAAACAGCGGCGTCAACGGGCCGCGCAAGCGCAGTGCTTCAGCTTGCGGGGCGGTGCCGCTGCCCAGTGATTCGGCTTGCGGATGTTCGCGCTCCAGCAGCAACAGTGCCTGCAACAGTTCGAACCCCTGGGGATCCCGGCGCAGTCGTTGGCTCAGGCTCAGAGGGAGAGTGGCATGCCGGCTTGGGGTTGCCATGTCTTCACCTCCCTGTCTGATTGAACCAGCACCGTGCGCACAAAACGGTTAGCGGTGGCATAGAGTGAAAAGAACTGCGCAAGCACTGCTGAAAACAACACCGCGCTGCTACCGACGAAATGCTGCGGGTCGAGTTGCAGGCGCACCTCCAGCCCATTACGCCAGCCACGCCAGGCGTCTTCGCCGACATGGGCGATGACGCGTTCACAACCGAGGCTGAGCAAGCCTTCGATTTGCCGCCAGGCGCTGGCCTCGTCACGCAGGTTGTGCAGCTGGAGAATTTCCTTGAGCGCGTCCAGCGCCTGTGGCCCTTCGACCAGCGACAAATGATTGAGGGTCAGTTGCGAGACCAGCCGCCAGCGCGACTCGCCGTCCAGTCGCGGCACACTTTGCGGGCTGGGCGGGTTGCGCAGGCGTGCCCAGGCCACGGGGCCAGGACGCTCAAAGCCTAACGGTGTGCCGGCTGGCAGGCTTTGCGCCAGGTGCCGATTGGTGCAGAGCAGTTCCGCGGTGAGGCTGTAGCCGACGGCCTCGGACAACGGGTCGAATCGAGTGTCCACCAGGCTCACCAGCAGGTCGGTGCCAAGGCGATTGGGGGTCATGCCGCTGACACGGCGGGCATGCCAGTAGCACTGTTTATCGGTGCCGCCATGTTGGCTGCCGTAGTAGGCCGGTACTCGCTGAACCCCACGACTGGAAGTGGCACGCATCGCCCGGATGCTATGGATCTCGACGCTGTTTTCCCGGTGGCTGTCGGCGACCAGGCGGTATTCACTGCGGGTGCCGTCCGGGCGCAGCGGCTCCGAGGTTCGAGGAAACAGATTGATCACCGGCGTGCAGCCCAGTGCAAGATCGCTGGCCTGAAGGTGCAGGCGGTTGGCAGGGGCGCGGTCGAAGACGATGTACAGGTACAGCGCCTGACTGTCGCTGGTGGCGCCTGCCAGGGGCAGGTCGAAGAAGTTGAATTTGTCCGCGAAGGCAAAGTACTCGGCGAGCAGACGCATGCCGGGGTGCACGCCGTCCTCGTCCGGCAGCAAACCTTCATCGCTGGCAAAACCGACGATTTGCGGCAGCCCGGCAAGGGCTTTCGGCACACTGCCGACGGGGCCGGCCAGAACCTTCACGGCATGGGCACCGAGCAGATCGTAGAGGCAGGCGTTGACCACCGGGGATGCACACAGGTGGACGCGCAACTGTTCGATGCCCAGCGTTGACCACTGGCTGTCGCCGAGGCAGTGCAAGCCCAGGCGCAACGCCGAACGCGCCTGGACAACGCCGGTCAGGGCCTGGGCTTCATCGCTGCCCAGCAGCAACGCTTCGGTGATTTCCACCGGCCACAGACGCACGGGTGCACTGGTGCGAAAGTGGATGCTTTCGCCTTTGCCGGTGGTGACGAACAGCGGCGTGTCGCGAGGCAATGGGTAGCCGCCGTCGAGATTGCCTTTGCCCGGGTCCGGCTGGAACTGCACGATGGCGCAGGACGGCAGAGGGCGCATCGCCAATGGATAGAGTTGTTCGAGCAGGGCATCGCTGAATTCGGCGTAATCGTCATCGAGCCGGCGTTGCAGGCGGGCCGCCAACAGTGCGAATCCTTCAAGCAGCCGTTCGACGTGGGGGTCGGGGCATTCGTCGGGGGACAACTCCAGCCGCCTGGCCACCTTGGGGTAGCGCTCGGCGAAAATGCCACCGGCATGGCGCAGCCAGGTCAGTTCCCGCTGGTAGTAATCGAGCAGTTGCGGATCAATCGAGTCGCTCATGACGCACCTCAAGGCCATCGCTGGCCTTCTCGATGACAAATGCCACGGGCCAATGCTGCTGGCCGCTGCGCAACTCGCCGAGCAGGCGGATGCTCAGTTGCTGCGGATGGTCGGGGACTGGATTGACCTGAACCTCGCCCAGTTTCAGGCGTGGTTCGAAATGGCTGATGGCCTCGCGCACTTCCCGCGTCAACTGCCGTCGGTCATCGCTACGCTGCTGTTGCAGGGCGGTCCAGTCAGCGAGGCCGTAGTCGAGAATGCTCGGTGGCGAGGTCAGGGCACGAGGGCCGCGTCGGGTGTTGAACAGGCGCAGCAATTCCGTGCGGACCGAGTCGAGCAGGTCCTGGAGGTCGAACACGTGCAGCGTGTCGACCTCGCTTGCGGCCAGTCGCTCGAACAGCGGCGGGAGGAGTGAGCCTGCCATGGCCGATGCGCCCGGTTACTTGACGAGCTTGTTGGCGGCCATGTCCCAGGTCGAGGCGGCCGTGCCTTCCTTGGTGCCGTCGTCTTTCTGCGCGGTCAGCTCCCATTTGATTTTGGTGAAGTTCAGCGACAGGGTTTCCACTGGCTTGCCACCCGTACCGCCGCTGACACTGACGTTGGACAGCACCACGTTGGTCAGGGTGTAGATGATGAACGGCATCAACTGACCGCTGCCTTCGGCGGCGTTGCGGCCGATGGTGATCTTGGCTTCCGGGATCGGTTTGCCGGCACAGCAGTATTCATTGAGGGAGGGTGTGGAACTGTCGACGAATTTGGTCAGCGTGAACTCGCCGATGTGCGGCTTGCCGGAGGTCCGTTCCGAGTTGCTGACGTCGTTGGTCACCTGCATGGCCACGTTGTGGCTGTAGGACATGACTTCGATCTTGTCCTTGTAGCCCTCGAGCAGACTGTCGCCTTTGATGTCGCCGCCGAGGTCGAGAATGATTGCATCCATCGCATGAAACTCCTGAAGGATATCGCGCTAGATAAAGGGGAACTCCCGCCGGGCTGGCCGACGGGAGCGGTGCGGGTCAGGCGGCGACCGGTGGCGGCAGGGTGGCCACCAGGCGGATCGAGGCGGTCAGCTCTTCAAGCTGGAAGTGTGGCCGCAGGAATACCGTGGCCTTGTAGGCGCCCGGTTTCCCCGCGACTTCCGTCACATCGACCCGGGCTTCACGCAACGGGTACTGCGCCTTGATCTCCTGCGGCGCGTTGTCGTTGATCAGCACGTAGTCGGCTATCCAGTTGTTGAGATAGGTCTGTACGTTGTCGCGGGTCATGAAACTGCCGACCTTGTCGCGCATGATCACCTTCAGGTAATGCGCGAAACGCGAGGCTGCGAGCACGTACGGCAACATCGCCGAGATCCGCGCATTGGCGTTGGCCTCATTGGTGTTGTAGAGCTTGGACTTGTTGGTGGTCTGGCCGCCGAAGAACACGGCCACGTCGCTGTTTTTCTTGTGGCACAGGGCGATGAACCCCAGGTCGTTGAGCTCTTTTTCCCGGCGATCGGTGATGGCCACTTCGGTCGGGCACTTGAGCGACAGGTCGCCGGAGGTGGTGCGGAAGGTATGGGCCGGCAAGCCTTCGACTGCGCCGCCGCCTTCAGCCCCGCGAATCGCCGCGCACCAGCCGTATTTGGCGAAGGCTTCGGTGATGCGCTGCGACAAGGCCCAGGCGGCGTTGCCCCACAGGTATTTGCCGTGGTCGCTGCCGTTGACGTCCTCGACGTAATTGATGCCTTCCACCGGCGAGGTGTCCGGGCCATAAGGCAAACGCAGCAGGAAATGCGGCAGCACCAGCGATACGTAGCGCGAGTCTTCGCTTTCGCGGAAGGCGCGCCACTTGATCAGTTCCTGGCTCTCGAACACTTTCGACAGGTCACGGGGCACGGCCAGTTCGGTGAAGCTGTTCATGTCGAACAACCGGGGGCTGGCGGCGGCAATGAACGGGGCGTGGGCGGCGGCGGCGACGTTCGACAGTTTTTCCAGCAGGCCGATGTCCTGCGGGTGCCGGCCAAAAGTGTAGTCGCCAACGAGCAGGCTGAACGGGTGGCCACCGAAGGTGCCGTACTCCTCTTCGTAGATCTTTTTGAACAGTGCGCTCTGGTCGAACTCGACGGCTTTTTCCAGATCGTTCTGCAGCTCTTTCTGGGTGACGTTGAGCAGGCGCAATTTCAACCGGGAACTGGTTTCGGTGTTTTGCACCAGCAGGTGCAGGCCGCGCCAGGAGGCTTCGATTTTCTGCAGCTCGGGGTGGTGCAATACCTCGTTGAGTTGCGCGCTGATCAACTGGTCGATCTGGCTGATGCGGTCGTTGATCATCGCCACGGTGTCCTTGTCGATGGCCATGCCTTCGTCGAGGACCTGGGTGGCGAACTCCGCGAGCATGTCGCGGGCATAGTCCTGCTGGCTATCGTCATGGGCCATGCGGCCTTCGGCGATGATGCGGTCAAGCAGGGACAGGCTTTGCGTGGTGCTTTCACTGGTGTTGGCGCTGGCTGAAGCGGGCATGGCGACATCTCCCTAAGTGAATGAGTGATCAGGCTTGCGGTTCGGCCGGTGCTTCGCTATCGCCTGCGGAGGCGGCGGTGTCCGGACGGGCAGACTTGATCTCTTGCAGGCCTTCGGTGTTGGCGATGACGTCGCGCAGCAGTTTGTCCAGGTCATCGTTACCGTCGAGTTTGGTCAGCAGGTCGCGCAGACGCTGACGGGCTTCGAACAGGCGCCGCAGCGGGGTCACCTGTTCGACGACCTTCACCGGGTCGAAGTCGTCGATGTGTTTGAAGTTGAGTTCGATGTTGAGCTTGCTGTCGTCGCCAGTGAGGGTATTGGTGACTTGCAAGGTGGCGCGGGGGGCAATGGAGGCGAGCACTTCGTTGAAGTTGTCGCGGTCGATCTCGGTGAAGCGTCGTTCATTGAGTTTGGGAAGGGGCTCGAGCGGCTTGCCGGAAAGGTCGGCCAGAATGCCGACGACCAGCGGCAATTCTTTTTTCTCGATGGCGTTGCCGATTTCGACGTCGTAGGTGATTTGCACCCGGGGTGGGCGGACCCTGTCGAGCTTGTGCTGAGTACTTTCGGCCATGTTGGCTGACTCCGATGCATGAGCGGGCGCAATGCATCGGGAGGCCCGCTCATCGCTTTCCCTTGCTGGACCGTAGGTTAGAAAGGGTGGCAGATGGACCTGTCGTTCCTTTGACAAACCTTCCACATTCGGCATGGGGGGCCGAACTATCCAAGACGCTAGAACAGGTCTATAAAAATGCAAGCGAAAAACAATTTTGGACCGATCCGAGAAAAGGACAATTCATTTTGATTGCACGTTCTTTTGCTTTCGCCCTGTTCCTGACCCTCGCCGGATGCTCGTTTTTCGGGCCTCGGGTGGACCTTGACAACCTGACCCTGGACGTCGCGCCGAAGGCAAACGACGACACTCCGATTGCCGTGGATTTCATCGCCGTCAATGATCCGGATCTGCTCAAGCAGTTGTCGGGCATCACGGCGCGGCAGTGGTTCGCCGAGCGCGATCAATACCAGCGCGACTACCGGCAACTGATGACGGTTTGGGGGCTGGAGCTGGTGCCCGGCCAGTTCATCGACAAACAACCCTTCCCGCTGGGGGGCAAGCGGGCAACTGGACTTTTGGTCTTCGCCAGCTATAACACTCCCGGAGCACACCGGTTACGGCTCGATGACCAGAGCGATGCCTGGCTCAAGTTCGACAGTCGCGAGATGACGCTGGTCAGCAATACTCCGCAGTGAACACATTGCCAGGCCGCTGGTTTGCGCGGCGACGTAGACGTCGAAGGGAGTCGTATGAGCCTGTTACCTGACGCGGTTTGCTGGCACGAGGGCATGCAATTGCTGCCCCAGCATTTTCAGTTGCAAGGGCTGCGAGCCGAGGCGTTGGTGGCGCATTTTGCCCAGGCCTGCAATCCCTGGTTCTGGGGCGTGAGCCGGGTCGAGTTCGACCCCGGTGCATTGAGTGCCGGGCTGGTGCGGTTGCTCGATCTGCAAGCGACGCTGCCGGACGGTTTGCCCATCAATCTGCAAGTGGGTGTCGGGCCGGCGCTGGAGCTCGATGTCAGCGAAGCGGTCAACGCTTCGGAAAACGCCACGGTCACGGTGTACCTGGCCGTCAGCCCGTTATGGCGTGCCGGGCAATTGCTGCCGCTCAAGGGCCGGTTGCAATCGGTGATCGGCGATGCGCTGCCGGATTTGACCAGCGGTGAGTACCCTGAGTCGATCACGGTGTGGCGTCCGAATCCGCGGTTGTGCACGCAATTGAACAAAGCCGATTCCATCTGTTTGCCATTGCTGAAAATCCGCAAGGAGGGCGGTGGTTTCCTTTCGCTGCCCTACACACCGCCCACGCCATGCCTGCTGCCCGAGTCGCTGCTGGGTCGCCGGGTGGCCGGGCTGTGTGCCAGGACGCGGGAGAAATGCATGTTCCTGGCTGGCCGTTTGCGTCAGGCGCAACAGGCCGGCAATCAAGACGATGCGCTGGAAATCCGTCGACAACTGACGGCGCTCTGGGCGCGCCTGCCGGAGGTCGAGGGTACGCTCAACAGCCGATTGGCCACCCCGCAGGCATTGCACGGTTTGTTGCTTGGGCTGGCCGGTGCCTGGTCTGCGCTGGACCCTTTGGCCGGGGTTCCACCGTTCGCCCCCCTGGATTTTCTCGAGCTGCAGCGCGGCTATGAACAAGTCCTGGACTGGCTCGAAAATACCCTCGAATTGATCCGCGCCGGCTATCGCAGCCTGCCGTTCGAACGCAGCGAACAGAGCTTCTCGATTCAACTGCCGGACGACCGGCCGAGCCAGCGCCTGGTCATCGGTTTGCGCATGCCCAACGGCAGCAGCGAACAGGCGGCCGGCGAATGGCTGAGCGGCGCGATCATCGCCTCGGCACCGCATGTGCCATTGCTCAGTCGCCAGCGCATGAGCGGTTTGCCCCATGAGGCGATGAGCCGAAACGAACAAGTGGCCTACAGCGTCGGCGACGACACGCGGTTGTTTGTGGTGACGGCCGAGGGTCAATGGTTCGACGGGCAATTGCCGTTGCTGATTGTCGCGCCGGCCGCCAAGCCGGCGAGCAGCCCATGGCAAGTGGTGTTGTTTGTGGCACAGGCCAGTGAAAGTGCCTGATCAGGGAAGGGGCGTCGTATGTTCGAGGGGCATGCCGGGGCGGGTACAAGGGGCTTGCGTGAAGCACCGTTGAGCAGCGCATTTCGCGAAGCCTGGTTGCAATGGTCCCGGGAATGGAATCAGTTGCCCGGGGACAGCGATGACGATGCGCTGGTGGAGGCGGTGGTCGACCTGTCGACGCAAATATCCCAGCGTCTGTGGCGCACGGCTTTCGCCCGGGTTGGCGAAGCGGCGACCGATCAGGTCAAGGCACTGGTCTATGCCTTTGTCGCCTTGATCGATGAAACGCTGGTGTTCACGCCGTGGCCGGGCCAGACCGCCTGGCAAGAAAAACCGCTGGAGTCGCGGATGTACGCCAGCCGTCAGGCCGGTGAAAAACTGCCGGCGGCGATCAAGACGTTGCTGGACGAGCAGATTCCCGCCACCCGCGACCTGGCCAATGTCTATTTGCAATGCCTGGTGTTGGGGTTTGAAGGACGGCTGCGCGGCGAACAGAGCCAGGCCCAGCATGAAAAATTGCGCCTGGCGCTGTTCACGTTTGCCTGGCAGCACGACGCGGAATATGCCGATGTCAGCACCCGGCTCGAGCAGCCTTCGGCGGTGCCCGCGGTGCAGTTGCCGGTGCGGCAGACGTTGCCCGATGGCTTGCGCCTTGGCTTGGTCATTCTCGCCATGGTCATGATTCTGACCGGGTTGGGGCAGTTCTTCTGGCGTGACATTCGCCAGGAACTCGACCCGGTGTTGCAGAGCACCGACCCGGTAGCCACCTCGGAGCAAGACGCATGAGCACGCTGGGGATCGTGGGGCTGGTCTTCGTGGTGTTGGTGGTGCTGGCGGTCATCGCGGTGGCGGTATGGTGGTTGCGCACCCAGAGCGGGGCGGCGATCCGCAGTTTTTATAACGCGGTGCGCCATATGGAACAGGAGCAGGGCGCTCAGGACCGTTACCAGATTCCATGGCTGCTGATGCTCGGCGATGAAACCCAGGGCACCCAGTTGTGCAGCCAGTGGCGCTTGCAACCGACGGATAAACCGGCCTGGTTCGGGCGCTGGTGGTCGGACCCCGAAGGCGCGGTGCTGGTGGTGCCACAGGCGCTGTTTTTGCCCGATGAAGGCATGAGTCTTCAGCGCGGCGGCTGGTGGCGCCTGTTGGGGTTGATCCTGCGCCTGCGCAGCAAACGGCCACTGGACGGGGTGATCTGGACCGTGCCGGTCAGCCGCCTGGGCAATGTCGAGCAGGCCGCGAACCTGGGTCTGGCGGCGCGTCGGCGCTTCATCGATCTGTTGCAGCGGTTTGGCCTGAGCCTGCCGGTGTATGTGGTGATTACCGGCATGGAAGAACTGCCGGGTTTTCAGGAGCTGATCTCGGCGCTCCCTGTCGAAGCTCGCGAACGCACTTTGGGCTGGTCTTCACCCTTTGGTCCCGAGGCAGTCTGGCAGGCGCAATGGAGTGATCAGGCGCTGGACCAGGTGAATCAGGCCCTGTCGGAGTCGATCATTGAAATCGGCGCGTTGTCCGGCCATCTCAAGGGCGAACTGTTTGGGTTGCCGGAACAATTCGAAGCCTTGAGGCGCCACCTGCAAACCGTGCTCGAACCGGTATTCCAAGGCAATGCCCAAGGCGAGGCGCCACGTTTTCGCGGGGTGTACCTGACCGCCAACCAGCCTTCGCAAGAGGCTGCCGACGGATTCTCAGCCCATGACAACGGGTTGCAGCAGAGTGCTTTTGCCCGGCAATTGTGGCAGCGCCGGGTGGTTGCCGAACGCGGTCTGGCTCAGGTGGTCCCACGTTTGCTGCGCCTGCGTCAGCGTTGGCAGCGACTGACCGGCGCGGTGGCCCTGGTGGTCGGCGTGGTGTGGGCTGCAAGCATGCTCTGGGTCTGGCAGGACTCGGTCAAGGATGCCCATGAGCTGTCGCGTCTGCTACAAGGCGCACAGAAGAATTACGTTGCAGTCACCGATGAGTCCCATCGGCTGGAGTCGACCCGACGCAACGTCCAGGGGTTCTGGCGGGTCCTGGAAAAGGCTCCGCGCTGGAGCTTCACCTCGGTGGTGTTTCCCACCTCCTGGTTCTCGTCGCTGGACAGGCAACTGGAGGATCAACTGCGCCTGACTGCCCAGAGCCATATGCTGGAACCGCTGCATGACTTGCTGAAGGCCGAACTGGTGCAACTCAAGGCCATTCGCAACACCGAGCGACGTGGCAACGTCGAAAGCGAAGACCCGGCCCAATGGCAAAATTACGTCAAGGCCAAGGACCTGGTGGAGCGCGCAGTACGTCTTGAACAACAGAATCAATGGTTCAATCAAGCGCTGAACAACCCCAAGGCGCCGCTCGAAGATCTGGCGTTGCTGAGCAACAACTCGCTGTCCCTGAACCTCAATGCCGGGACATTGCACCGTGCCGGTTTTTACAACCGGGTGTTGCTCGATGCCAATAGCGGTGACTTGAAGCCCCTGGACCTGGCCATGGAACGTGCGGTCATCGAGGAGAACTTTTCTGGCCTCATGGAACGTTGGCTTGACCAGTACTTTCTGGCCGACAACTTCGTCCGTCAGGCCGGTTATCTCAAGCTGCACCTTGAACGGCTGGAGGCCGGCAGCGGTAATTCCCTGGCGGAACTCGAAGACTTGCGCGCACTGATCGACGACCTGCAAGCGCTGATAGGCCTGACCAATTCGGCCTGGAGTCGCGGCAAGGGCCAGGACCTGGTGCCGGGTTATCGCGAGATGATGGACAAGGTGCGCCAGAGCAGCCTGCTCGGCCCGCAGGTCGAGCAACAGCTGGATCAGCAAGCGTCCAGGTTGCAGCAAAGCTTTCGTGATCAGTGGATCGCCCAAGCGGGGGCGCGGGGCAATTTGCTGGTTCAGCAGGGCAGCGGGCAACTGAGCCTGCAAGTGCACGTCAACCAGTTGAACAACGCGGTAGCGGCCCTGTTCAAACGGGATTTCGTGGCCATCGCCTTGCGCGCGGATCAGGCCGCCGCTGCCGTTCAGGGGCAGGACGTCGACGGCGATGATCTCGGTACGGCGCTGAATTATTTTGCCAGCTACAAGAGTTATGCCGCCGAAGAACTGCCGCGCATTCCACCGGCGTATCGCGATGCGGTGCTTCAGGCGGCAGAGGGGGCGGCGGCCAAGGCCATGTGGTTGAGTCTCAAGGATCAGAATGACCAACCCCGTGGCGATGATGTATTCAACGTGCTGGCGCCACAGGCCGTGGCCTTGCAAAAAGCCTTCGCCGAGGTCCATCGCAACGATCTGGCCATGCGAGTGCAAAACGCGTTGAATCGCCGCGCCATGGCCCAGGTGGTCAGCGGTCTGGAGGAGATTACCGCGCAGCCGTTGTTCAGCGGGCGCAGTGAGATCAACCAGTGGGACGGCTCGAAAAACCTTGGCCTGCAACTGTTTGGCGCCCTTGATGTGCAGGATTTGAAGCTGAGCCTCAAGCAGCAATTCAACACCATGCTTGGCATCACCGAACGGCGCACCTCGGCGCTGGATTGGTTGAAGACTCAGCAACAGAATCTCTCGGCGCTGGATTACGAGCGCGTCATGCAATTCAGCGCGCTCAACGATGAGCTGCTCAAGTACAAGGATCAGAACCCCGCCAGTTCTCCGGCCCAGATCGAGCAGTTGGTGAGCCGCGATTTCATTGAAATGGACGCCACGTCCTGCGGCCAGATTCTGCAGACAGCCAGCTTGTCCGGTGGGCGCGGAACCTTGGCCCTGCGGGCCCTGGATCTGCAACAGAGCGCGATGCAACGCTGTCAGTTCTTGCAGCAGCAACAAGCAGCGGCAGCCTGGAACGACCTGGCCAGCTACTTCAATCAATACCTGGCCGAGCGCTTCCCGTTCGCCAACGGCGTGCAGGCCACCGACGCCGACCCGGCCCGGGTTCAGCACTTCCTCGATCTGATCGACAAACGACTGCCCGTGGCGCAGGCCGGGTTGCAACTGAGCCAGACGCCGGAGCGTCTGGCTGCCGAGGATTTCCTCAACCGCTTGAAGCTGGCCAGCACGTGGCTGGGTCCGCTGTTCGTGCGGGACAAGAGCGGCATCCTCGGCGTTGAAATGGATGTGCGCTGGCGCACCGATCGCAATGAGGAGCGTGGCGCCGATCAAGTGATTGCCTGGGGTTTGAATGCCGGTAATCAGCAAATCAATTACCCCGGCGAGCCACAGCCGAACCTGCGCTGGATGGTCGGCCAACCAGTCCGGTTGACCTTGCGCTGGGCCAGGAACGGCTCGCAACGTCCGGCCAATGATCCGTTGCAGCCCAACCTGATGGTGCGTGATTTCGAAGCCGGTTGGGAGTACGGCGGCCCGTGGTCGTTGCTGCGCCTGATCCGTTCGCACCAGTCGGTGCAGCGCCAGCCGAACATGGATTTCACCGATTTTCCGCTGACATTGCGTTTGCCGGTGACTGCACAGACCAGCACGGCCGGGCAGACACAAATGTTTATGCGCCTGTCGTTAATGAGCCAGGGCTCGAAATTGCCGCTGTCCATTCCACCGCTGCCCACCCGGGCCCCGCGTTCACCGTTCATGCAAACCAGGGCGACTGCGTCTGCGACGGTCATGACTGAGGAGGAGGGCTTGTGAACCTGACTTCACCACCGTTGCCGGAGCTGATTGCCCGACTGCTCGAACCCATCAGCGAACAGGCACCCTGCGGCGAGGACTTGCGTTACGAGCGTGAGTTCGACCAGGCCCGTGAACTGCGCCGGGAGGACGACACCAGCCTGCCAACGGGGGTCTGGCAGTCTTCGATCAAGCGGGCGCAATGGCCCGAGCTGGAGAAGCTGACCACCACGTTGCTGCTTGAGCGCAGCAAGGATTTGATGGTGTGCGCCTGGCTCGGCGAGGCCTGGTTGCATCGGGACGGCCTGGAGGGCTTGCCGGGCAGCCTCGCACTGGTCGCGGGCCTATGCGAGCGCTACCCCGAGCAGCTTCATCCCCGGGCCGAAGACGGTGACCAGTCATGGCGGGTCATACCCCTGGAATGGCTGGTGCGGCGCTACAGCGAAGTGTTGCTGACGCGGGTGCCGTTGCTCGATCCGCGTCACGGTGAGTTCGAAGGATACTGCCTGGACGCCTGGCGGCGATTGCAGCTGCAACAGGTACTGGTCAATGACAGCAAGGCGGCAAAAACAGCGGCGGAAACAGCACGGGGCGAACAGCAAAAACTGACCGAGCTGATCCGGTCCACACCTTTGTCCCACTGGCTACGCCGCCAGGACAATCTGCTGGCGAGTTTGCAACATCTGCAACGGCTGCAAGCCTGGAGCGATGCTTACCTCGGCGCCCAGGCACCGGGCTTCAGGGGCTTGCAGGATGTGATCGAAGCGTTATTGACACTGGTCCAGGAGTTCATCGCCATGCAGCCAGGATCATTGACCGCGGTGCCGGTCGAGCCGCCATCCCTGGCGGCGTCAGAATCGGCCGGGCCGGCGTCGGTGCCATCCACACCGCAGGTGTTTCGCGAGCCGGTGAGTCGCGACGAGGCCTATCGGCAATTACTGTTGATTGCTGAGTACCTGACACGCACCGAACCCCACAGCCCCGTCCCATATTTGATTCGCAGGGGGGTGGAGTGGGGCAACAAACCGCTGAGTGAACTGTTGGGTGAGCTGATCTCGGCCGATGCCGAATCCCGTCGTCTCTGGACGCTGTTGGGCGTCCTTTAATCGGTGACCAAGTACGGCGTGATCGGTGCGGGCAAGGCAATCGGCGTGTACACCGGTTGGCCGGAGAAAAACGCCACGAGGTTCTTGCCCACCATTTCGACGGTGCCCTGGGTGGCTTCCGGGGACAGACCGGCGACATGGGGTGTGAGGATCACGTTACTCAGGGTCTTGAGCACATTCGGCACCTTCGGTTCGGCATCGAACACATCCAGCGCGGCGCCAGCGATCCGACGTTGCTCCAGGGCGGTGATCAGGTCGGCGGTGACAATCACGCTGGCCCGGGCAATGTTGACGATAAACCCCTGGGGGCCCAACGCGTCGAGTACCTGGCGATTGACCAGGTGCTTGGTGCCCAGGCCGCCGGGCGTGGCGACGATCAGGAAGTCCGAGGCGCGCGCCAGTTCGGTCGGGGTCGAGCAGAACGTGTAGGGCACATCGCTGCGATGCTGGCGGTTGTGGTAGCAAATGCTCATGTCGAATCCGGCGCCGGCACGTTTGGCGATGGCCATGCCGACCGCGCCGAGACCAAGGATGCCCAGGCGTTTGCCGGCGAGGGAAGGGCGCATGATCTTCGGCCACTCGCCGCGCCGTACGGCGGCATCACAGCGCGGCACGTCGCGTACCAGCGACAGCAGCAGCGCCATGGCATGGTCGGCGACGGACGAGGCGTTCACCCCGGCGCCATTGGTGACGGTGATGCCCCGGTCGGCGGCGGCCTGCAAGTCGACGTGTTCATAGCCGGCACCGATCACGCAGATGATCTTGAGGTTGGGCAGCGCGGCGATTTCATCGGCATACAGCCCCAATGGGCCACGGGTGAGGACGGCGTCGATCTGCCCGGCGTGCCGGGCGATGGCTTCGGCGCGCTCGGCGGGCGTCGGGGCCAGAATCAGGTGGAAGCCCTGGTGTTCCAGGATGGGCAGGTAATCATTGATGGTTTCAACCAGTACCAGAACGGTTACAGGCATGCTTGGCTCCCTGTGGGCATCGAAAAATCGGCTCGAACTTCGCTTGAGATTGCTGATTTAAGGATAGCTTGGCAACCACCAGTGATCGCAGCCCGCGACAGGACCTGCGCAACGGCGGGCGGCGCGACAGGGTGGTCGCCGCGCTCAGTGTGGGGGCTGGCGAAGCCTGCGATTTTTTGGCGTGGATCGAGGTCGCTTTACCTGGACGGCGCGAGGGCGGCCCGGGCCGCCTCGAGAATTTCATCCGACAGCGGGTCGCCGCGGGTGGCCCGGGACAGCATCAGTGCGCCGAACATCAGCGAGTACTGCACCAGCGCCTGCTGCCGTTTGCCGGCTTCGTCCTCTGTATCCAGTAGCGAGCCGAGCGAGTCGAGCAGGTTGTTCAGGCCCTGCAAATAGGTTTGACGCAAACCGCTCTCGGCGGCCTCGTGGCACATGTCCCCGGCAAAGGCCACCACCGGGCAGCTGTCGCCTGGATTGTCCCGGCTTTCATTGGACAGGTAGGGTTCGATCACGGCGCGACGGGCAGCGTCCTTGTCGTCATGCTCGGCCACCCGCGCTTGCCAGCGTTGCGCGGCTTGCTCGAAAGCCCGGCCACTGGCCTCTTGTGCCAGGGCTTCCCTGGATTCGAAGTGCCCGTAGAAGCCGCCGTGGGTCAGGCCCGCGGCGGCCATCACATCGACAACACTGATCCCGTGCAAACCGCGTTCGCGAAACAGCCGTGTGGCGGCATCGACGATGATTTCGCGGTTGAGGTCGGCTTGTTTGCGGGAAACTCGGGGCATGGGTCACTCTCGAATCTACAGGTTGAACGTCAGAGGGCGTATTGGGCAATCCCGTTGCCGAACGACCAGTTCTCTTTTTTCACTTCCACCAGATTGATGAATACATCCTCCAGGCGCACGGCCAGCTCTGCATGAAGGCTTTCGGCGATGGTTTTGTAGAGGTTTTTTTTCTGCTCCAGGGTTCGCCCTTCGTTGAGGGTGATCTGGATGACGACCAGGTTATCGGTGCGGTTGATGCCCAGATACTCGGGATCAAAGATGAAATGCTGTTCGTCGTGTTCGGCCAGGATCTGGAAGTTGTCGTGCTCCGGTACGCCAATGGTCTGGCGCATGGCGGCATAGATCAGTTGCCCGATGCGTTTGGCGTGGGTGGGGTCCTGGTGTTTTTTGATGTCGACGCGAACCAGTGGCATGGGAAGACTCCAGGTGGGCTTCAGGTCAGTTAAAAATACATGACGCTGAACCTTTATCAAGTGCGGATTGCGCTTTGGCGATCAAGTGCCAGTGCCGGAATCACCGCATTCCCTTGTAGGAGCCGGCTTGCCGGCGAAGGCGGTCTTGAGCCATGCGCCGATCTTTCAGGCGCCTTCGCTGGCAAGCCAGCTCCTACACGGGATTTTTCGTCAACCTGGTACCACCGTTCCTCACCTAAGTCTTTGCTTCTGCTCACTAATCCTCCAGAATCGCGCCCCTGTTTCGGCCGGGCGCTGCCTGTCGGGTATTCCGACGCGTCCTGGCCGGGTGGCAAGTGACCGGAATGTGGAGATCCCACCGGATGAATGATCAGGCCAATAGCGTTAACGAACGCTATGTAGAAGCGACACCCGCGACGCTTTCGAGCTGGAATCGGCAAGACACCACCTGGATGCTGGGCCTGTTTGGCACGGCGATTGGTGCGGGAACCCTGTTTTTACCGATCAACGCAGGCCTGGGCGGATTCTGGCCGCTGCTGATCCTGGCGTTGCTGGCGTTCCCGATGACCTTCTACGCACACCGCGGGCTGACCCGTTTCGTGCTGTCCGGGCGCGAAGGCGCCGACATCACCGAGGTGGTGGAGGAGCATTTCGGCATCAAGGCCGGCGCGCTGATCACCTTGCTGTACTTCTTCGCCATTTTCCCGATCCTGCTGATCTACAGCGTGGCCCTGACCAACACCGTGGGCAGTTTCCTCGAGCATCAACTGCACATCATGCCGCCACCGCGCGCCGTGCTGTCGCTGGTGCTGATCCTCGGCCTGCTGGCGGTGGTGCGTTGTGGTGAGCAACTGATCGTCAAGGCCATGAGCCTGATGGTCTACCCGTTCATCGTCGCCTTGCTGTTTCTGGCGGTGTACCTGATTCCCCACTGGAACGGCGGCATCCTGGCCACCGCCAGCGATATGCCGGCGCCTTCGGCGTTGCTGCACACCTTGTGGCTGGCGATTCCGGTGATGGTGTTCTCGTTCAACCACTCGCCGATCATTTCGGCGTTCGCCGTGGACCAGAAGCGTCGCTACGGGGAGCACGCCGAGGAGCGCAGCTCGCAGATCCTGTCCCGCGCCCATCTGCTGATGGTGGTGATGGTGCTGTTCTTCGTCTTCAGCTGTGTACTAACCCTGTCGCCTGCACAACTGGCTGAAGCCAAGGCGCAGAACCTGTCGATCCTGTCGTACCTGGCCAACCACTTCAGCAATCCGACCATCGCCTTTGCGGCGCCGTTGATTGCCTTCGTGGCCATTTCCAAGTCGTTCCTGGGGCACTACATCGGCGCCAGCGAAGGCCTCAAGGGCCTGATCGTCAAGAGCGGCAAGCGTCCATCAGCCAAGTCTCTGGACCGCATGACCGCTGCGTTCATGCTGGTGGTGTGCTGGATCGTCGCTACGTTGAACCCGAGCATTCTCGGGATGATCGAAACCCTGGGTGGTCCGGTGATTGCGGCGATCCTGTTCCTGATGCCGATGTACGCCATCCGCAAGGTGCCGGCGATGGCACGTTATCGCGGTCAGGCGTCCAATGTCTTCGTGACGGCGGTGGGCCTGGTGGCGATTTCGGCGTTGGTGTATTCGCTGAGTGCGTGATTGCTGTTTGATTGGGTGAGTGAATGACGGCTGATCCGGGTTTCGGGTTGGCCGTTTTTTTTGGTGATATCGGGGGGGATTCAGTTTCACACGGTCATCTGTAGGAGCGAGCCTGCTCGCGATGGACGTCAACGATGACGCGGGGTGTCTGGGTGCTCGTGTTGCCCTGACATTTTTCGCGAGCAGGCGGACTGGCATTCACTAATGATGTCGACTGCCACGACCCCATCGTCACAGGCGGCGATTTTTTGCTTTTGAGCTACAGTGGCGGCTGTGCGTATCACTCGCGCAACGGGTTTTTTCGACTGGAGACACTGGATTGTCGAGCGCCTTACCGCCCAACCCCGTTGAATCGCCCAATCGCTGGCAGGATCTGCTGGCAGGTTTGTCGATTGCCGGCCTGCTGCTGCCCGAGGCGGTTGCTTATTCAAGCATCGCCGCACTGGCGCCCCAGGCCGGGGTGATCGCCTTGTTTGCCGGGTTGCTGTGTTATGGCCTGTTCGGTACCAGCCGCTTCGCCATTGTTTCGGCCACCTCATCTTCCGCCGCCGTGCTGGCCGCTGCGACCGCCACCCTGGCCAATGGTGACCCGCAACTGCGCTCGACCCTGGCTTTCGGCCTGGTGTTGGTGACCGGGGCGTTTTTCTTGCTGGCCGGGCTGTTCAAGCTCGGCAGCGTGACGTCGTTCATTGCCAAACCGGTGCTGCGCGGTTTTGCCTTTGGCCTGGCGCTGACGATCATTCTCAAGCAGGTCGCCAGCGTGGTCGGTGTGCATTTGACCAATGCCAACCTGGTGCGCTTTCTGCCGCAATTGCTGGAACAACTGCCGCACTGGAACTGGGCGGCGGCTGGCGTCGGCGCCGTGGCATTGGCCTTGTTAGGGTTGTTCGCACGGTTTCGACGCCTGCCAGGTGGTTTGTTGGTGGTGGTCATTGGCATTGCGGCGGGGCAATGGCTAGACCTGCCGGCTTATGGCGTGAAGCTGATCGGCGTGATCGACCTGAGCCTGGAGGTGCCGAAGTTGCCGGTACTGCCGTTTACCGACTGGCTGCGTCTGGGTGAATTGGCGTTCGCCATGGTGATGATTCTGTATGCGGAGTCTTATGGCTCGATCAGTTCTTTTGCTCTAAAACATCGCGATCGCGTCACCTCGAACCGCGACCTGCTGGCGCTGGGGGCTTGCAACCTGTTGTCCGGACTGTTCCACGGCATGCCGGCTGGCGCGGGGTATTCGGCCACGTCGGCCAATGAGGCGGCAGGTGCCACTTCGCGCCTGGCCGGTATCGTGGCAGCGCTGGTGGTGCTGATCATTGTCCTGACAGTGCTGCCCTACATTGCCCTGACCCCGGAGCCGATCCTCGCGGCCATCGTCATCCATGCCTTGGGGCGCGGCTTGAGCCTGCAGCCGCTGGGACGGTATTTCATCTGGCGCCGTGACCGATTGCTGGTGATCTGCGCCGTGGGTGCGGTGCTGGTGCTGGGGGTGCTGGACGGCTTGCTGGTGGCCGTGGCGATCAGCGTGTTGCTGATGCTCAAGCAGATGTCGGCAGCGGATATTCAGATTCTGGGGCGCATCGATGGCGGTCACGACTTTGTCGACCTGCAACGCCACCCAACGGCGCAAACCGTGCCAGGCGTGTTGATTGTCCGCCCGGGTGAGGCGTTGTTCTTTGCCAACGTCGAGCGGATTCTTGGTGGCGCCTTGCGTCTGGTCCGGCACTCACAGGAGCCCGTTCATTCAGTGATTCTCAGTCTTGAGGAATCTCCCGACCTGGATGGCACCAGCATCGAGGCGTTGCAGGCGTTTTTCGTGCGGGTGCATCAGGAAGGCAAGCGCCTGACTCTGGCTCGTCTAAAGGACAGTGCGCAAGCGGCGCTGGCGGCGTTGCCGGAGGTGGAGGCCAACGCTGTGGTGCTGAGCGGGTTGAGCGTGGATGGTGCGGTGCAGCAGGCCCTCAAGCTCAACAAATGACTGTGCTGAATGTGCTGGCCTCATCGCGGGCAAGCCCGCTCCCACAGTGATTTATGTCGTTCACAAAACCTGTGGGAGCGGGCTTGCCCGCGATGAGGTCGGAACACCCAGTGATTTTTAACCTGCATAAAAAAACGCCGCACATCTCACGATGGGCGGCGTTTTTCATTGCGTTGCAACGTTAGGCTTGAACGACCGGAATGTTGGCGTTCGCAGCAGCTTCACGGAACTCGGCGATCTGGTCGAAGGACAGGTAGCGGTAGACATCGGCCGCCATGCTGTCGATCTTGCCAGCGTATTCCATGTACTCCTCGACGGTCGGCAGGCGACCCAGGATGGAGGCCACGGACGCCAGCTCGGCCGAAGCCAGGTAGACGTTCGCGCCGTCACCCAGACGGTTCGGGAAGTTACGGGTCGACGTCGACACCACGGTGGAGTTGGCTTCTACACGTGCCTGGTTACCCATGCACAGCGAGCAGCCTGGCATTTCCATGCGAGCGCCGGCCTTGCCGTAGATGCCGTAGTAACCTTCTTCGGTCAGCTGGTGAGCGTCCATCTTGGTCGGCGGCGACAGCCACAGACGGGTTGGCAGCTGACCCTTGACCTGTTCCAGCAACTTGCCGGCGGCGCGGAAGTGACCGATGTTGGTCATGCACGAACCGATGAACACTTCGTCGATCTTCTCGCCAGCAACGCTGGAGAGCAGGCGAGCGTCGTCCGGGTCGTTCGGCGCGCAGAGCACAGGCTCCTTGACGTCGGCCAGGTCGATCTCGATGACTTCGGCGTATTCGGCGTCCTTGTCAGCTTCCAGCAGCTCTGGGTTGGCCAGCCAGGCTTCCATTGCTTGAGCGCGACGTTCCAGGGTACGAGCATCGCCGTAGCCTTCGCCGATCATCCAGCGCAGCAGGGTGATGTTCGATTGCAGGTACTCGGCGATCGACTCTTTGGACAGCTTGATGGTGCAACCGGCAGCCGAACGTTCGGCCGAGGCGTCGGACAGTTCGAACGCTTGCTCGACGGTCAGTTTTTCCAGACCTTCGATCTCCAGGATGCGACCGGAGAAGGCGTTTTTCTTGCCTTTCTTCTCTACGGTCAACAGGCCTTTCTGGATCGCGTAGTAAGGAATGGCGTGAACCAGGTCACGCAGGGTGACGCCTGGCTGCAGTTCGCCTTTGAAGCGAACCAGGATCGACTCAGGCATGTCCAGCGGCATGACGCCGGTGGCTGCGGCGAACGCGACCAGGCCGGAACCGGCCGGGAACGAAATGCCGATCGGGAAACGGGTGTGGGAGTCACCACCGGTACCGACGGTGTCCGGCAGCAGCATGCGGTTCAGCCACGAGTGGATGATGCCGTCGCCCGGACGCAGGGAAACGCCGCCGCGGGTCATGATGAAGTCAGGCAGGGTGTGGTGGGTGGTCACGTCGATCGGCTTTGGATAAGCCGCGGTGTGGCAGAAGGACTGCATCACCAGGTCGGTCGAGAAGCCCAGGCACGCCAGGTCTTTCAGTTCGTCACGGGTCATTGGACCGGTGGTGTCCTGGGAACCTACGGTGGTCATCTTCGGTTCGCAGTAGGTGCCCGGACGGATGCCGGTCACGCCGCAAGCCTTGCCGACCATTTTCTGCGCCAGGGTGAAACCCTTGGTGCTTTCAGCCGGTGCTTCAGGCTTCTTGAACAGGGTCGAAGGTGGCAGGCCCAGTTCGGCACGAGCCTTCTCGGTCAGGCCACGGCCGATGATCAGCGGGATACGGCCGCCAGCGCGCACTTCGTCGAGCAGGACCGGGGTCTTCATTTCGAAGGTGGTCAGGACTTCGTCGGTGCCGTGCTTGCAGACTTTGCCAGCATGCGGGTACAGGTCGATCACGTCGCCCATGTGCATGTTGGATACGTCGAATTCGATTGGCAGTGCGCCGGCATCTTCCATGGTGTTGTAGAAGATCGGAGCGATCTTGCTGCCGAAGCAGAAACCGCCGGCACGCTTGTTCGGCACGTAAGGAACGTCGTCACCGAAGAACCACAGTACCGAGTTGGTGGCCGATTTACGCGAAGAACCGGTACCGACCACGTCGCCGACGTAGGCGATCGGGAAGCCGGCGTTGCGCATTTCTTCGATCTGCTTCATCGGACCGGTGACGCCTTGCTCGTCCGGCACGATGCCGTCGCGAGCCATTTTCAGCATGGCCAGGGCGTGCAGCGGGATGTCTGGACGGGACCAGGCATCTGGAGCAGGGGACAGGTCGTCGGTGTTGGTTTCGCCGGTGACCTTGAACACGCGCAGGCTGATCTTGTCGGCCAGGGTCGGGCGCTTCACGAACCACTCGCCGTCAGCCCAGGATTGCAGCACGCCTTTGGCGTGAACGTTACCCTTCTTGGCTTTTTCAGCGACGTCGTGGAAGGCATCGAACATCAGCAGGGTGTGCTTGAGTTCTTCGGCAGCTACTGGTGCCAGTTCGGCGTCGTCCAGCAGGTTTACCAGAGTCACGATGTTGTAGCCGCCCTGCATGGTGCCGAGCAGTTCAACAGCGCGCTTCTTGTCGATCAGGGGGGATTTGGCTTCGCCTTTGGCGATGGCGGACAGGAAGCCGGCCTTGACATAGGCCGCTTCGTCCACACCTGGCGGAACGCGATTGGTGATCAGGTCAACGAGGAATGCTTCTTCGCCAGCCGGGGGATTTTTCAGCAGCTCGACCAGGCCTGCAGTTTGTTCGGCGTTTAGCGGCTGGGGAACGATACCCAGTGCTGCGCGCTCTTCGATATGTTTGCGGTAGGCTTCAAGCACAGTTATTACCCTCATCAGTGGTCCCAAATGGGTGTCCGGGACGCTCATCCCGAAATTGCCGTACTCATGCGCTGCATGGCGTTGTGAGCCACTTAGCCAGAATTACCGACAATTCCTTACAGAAGCTGCTTTCAAAGTTTTACGCCTGCAGAACGGGAGCTGATGAGGGTTGGCGTTGGGCTTTTCCCCGCTGGAAAAACCCCTCGCCAACACCGCTCTGAAGGAACGACTGTGCTCGTGACGCTTTGAAAACAGCTTCTAACGGACATTGGCGCCTAAAAAGGCAGGCTGATTCTACGGCAAAAAAAAATTAAAGGTAAGTCAGGTTTTATTGGACTTTGGTGGAGGCGGCCACCAACCCTCATTCACCCAAGGCCCTGAGCTTTGAGGGGTGATCAATGGCGGACAAAGGGCTAACATGACCGCCTGTCCTGCTTTTTCGCGTTTTGCCTATCTATGCCCAATCAGACCATCAAGACACCCTGCGTCGGCCTCTGCTCCACTGTTTACGGTGACCTGGTGTGCCGTGGCTGCAAGCGTTTCCACCACGAAGTGATCCACTGGAACGGTTACAACGAGGAAGAAAAGCGCGCGGTATGGCTGCGTCTTGAGCAGTTGCTGTCGCAGGTGATGGCCGCCAAGGTGGAAATTTTCGACCCGGCACTGCTGAGAATGCAGCTGGAGCAGCGCCAGATCCGTTTCGTGCCCCATCAGTCGGAATACTGCTGGGCCTACCAGCTGATCGCGCGGGGCGCACGGGTGATCAACAACCTGGAAGCCTACGGGATGGTGTTGCTGCCAGAGTTTCGCGACTGGAACCTGCCGGAATTGCGCGATGCCATTGATCGGGAATTTTTCCTGCTCTCCGAGGCCCATTACCAGCGCTACATTGCGCCGGGGTTCCTGAAGGACGCCTTCGGCGCCTAATCGTTAAAAGCTTCGCTGGCAAGCCAGCTCCTACAGGTTCTGCATCCACCTTGCAGGAGCTGGCTTGCCAGCGAAGGCGATTTCACAGGCACCAAAAATCTCAATGCTTGCCGGCAATCTCCTCCAGATGATCCTCGATCTCCTGCGGCTTGAGCACCAGCACATCGCTCTCGACCGCATCCAGCACCACTTCCGCCGTATTGCCGATCAAGGTCCCGGACAAACCGCTGCGGGCCACGGTGCCGATCACCGTCACCGCCGCCTGCAGCTTGTGCACCATGAACGGAATCAGCACATCCGCCGGGCCTTCCTCGATGTGCAGGTGTTCATCGTCGATGTCGAACTCAGCCTGGAACGACCTGCATTGCTCGCGGTAGCGCGCCTGGATGGTTTCACTGAGCTGAAACGTCGGGTCGGCCGATGACAGCATCGGCGACGGGTGGGCACTGATCACGTGAAGGTGGGCCTTGGCCAGGGTCGCGATGTCATAGCCATGATCAATGATGGTGTCGTGCAGGTGGCGGTGTTCGGCGTCGGTGTTGCCGACGTCGACAGCCGCCAGGATCACTTTGTCTTTCCATGAACCTGCGGTTTTCACCAGCAGTACCGGGGAAGGGCATTGGCGCAGCAATTTCCAGTCCTCGGGTGTCAGCAGGGCCTTTTTCAGTGCGCTGTCGGGAAAGTGCTGCTTGACCACCAGTCCGCAGCCTTCGGCTTGCTGCACATCGATGATGGTTTGATGCAGGCTCTGATTCCAGGCCTGTTCAGTGGTGATGTTGTAACCGTCCTCCAGTAAAGCGGCCTTGAGCACCCCCAACATGCCATTGTGATCATGCTTGGGGTCGCACACCAGCAGATGCAGATGCGCCTGGGTCACGCCTGCAATCAATTTGGCCCGTTTGAGCGCCAGGCTTTCGGAGTGTTCGGGGTCGATGACCACCAGAATGCTGCGTACGGCTTGCATGATCGGGATCTCCTGAAAATGAAAAAGCACGGCGTTGCACAACTATAGTTGCTGTCTGCGATTCGGGGACTTGATGCATATCAACGGTTGGCGACTGGTGGTCTGCGGGCAGGCCGGTATAATCGGCGCCCTTCGTTTTGAACCTATTTTTCCGTGAGCCCCATGATCCTTCCCGAAATTCACGAGTTCCTTGGCTGCCGCACCCCCGACGGCTGGGTTCAAGCCGCGCTGGCCGATCAGGAAACCCTCTTGATCGACCACAAGAACTGCGAATTCAAGGCCGCCAGCACCGCGTTGAGCCTGATCGCCAAGTATCACTCCCATGTCGACCTGATCAACATGATGTCGCGCCTGGCCCGGGAAGAGCTGGTGCACCACGAACAGGTCATGCGCCTGATGAAACGCCGCAAGATCGCGCTGCGCCAGCTGTCCGCCGGGCGCTATGCGTCGGGGCTGCGCAAGGTGGTACGCAGTCACGAGCCAGTGAAACTGGTGGACACATTGGTGGTGGGGGCATTCATCGAGGCCCGCAGTTGCGAGCGTTTCGAAGCGCTGGTGCCGCATCTGGACGAAGAACTGGGCAAGTTCTATTTCGGTCTGCTCAAGAGCGAGGCCCGGCACTTCCAAGGTTACCTGAAACTGGCCTACCAGTACGGGGACGCCAAGGACATCGCCCAGGTGATCGACAAGGTTCGTGCCGCCGAGCAGGAACTGATCGAGTCCCCGGATGTGGAATTCCGCTTCCATAGCGGCGTACCGGCCGCGGCGTGAGCTTCGAATAGCGCTCAAGACAGTGTCGCGCAGAACCTAGCGCCTCAAACCCAGGCGTTCATGCCATTGCGCAATGGACTCTTCGGGGTACAGATCGAACTGTTGATCCCCGGGCCGCGCCTGAACCTCCACCCACAGCGCTTTTGAGCCGAGCATCAGGTGCGTGTGCTCCGGCGGCACCGGCAGTGGCGTGTCGATGGCTGAGGCGAAGGGGTGAATCAACTCAGGCCATTCGGGACTGAACAGCCATAAACCCGAGCCGCACACCGAGCAGAAATGCCGCTCGGCGGTGCTGCTGTGGGCGCGTTTGTCGCCTTGTTCCTTGAGCCGCGCGTGGTAAATCGCGATGTGCTTGCGCCCGCGAACCTTGAGGCTGGCGGCATCGCCGCCGAGGTTGATCGCATAGCCGCCACCGCCCTGGGTCTTGCGGCAGATCGAGCAGTAGCAACGCTGGTAAGGGTAGGGGTGGGCGCTGGTCAAGCTGAACGACACCGCGCCGCAATGGCAGGATCCTTCGAGGTGCATGGTGGTCTCCGGTGGCTGAAGTGATACAGATCAGCCTAGAAGATAGGGATCAGCAGTGCCGGCGCCATCGCTGGCAAGCCAGCTCCCACAAGGATTGCAAGCGAACAGAAAACCTGTGCCCGGCACATAACCTGTGGGAGCTGGCTTGCCAGCGATGAACGATAACGCGGTGCCACTGGACGCACGCTAATGGCCCGGTCAGCATGGGCGCCTCGAAACCGGGATCTGAAACCCATGCGACGATTACCTTCCCTGGCAGCCCTCAGAACCTTCGAATGCGCCGCCCGTCACGCCCATTTCGGTCGGGCGGCGGCCGAGTTGTGCGTGACCGACAGCGCGGTCAGCCATCAGATTCGCCAACTCGAAGAGCAACTCGGTGTGTCGCTGTTCGTGCGTGAAGGCCGGCAGATTCGCCCGACCCTGGCCGCCGGGCGCCTGATGCAAAGCCTGCAACAGGCTTTCGAACTGATTGGCGATGCCTGCGATGAACTGCGCGATCCTTCCTCCCTGGCGGTATTACGCCTGGCGGTCACCGCCGAGCTGGCGCAAAAGTGGCTGATGAGCCGCCTAACGGATTTCTACGCACGCTATCCACACATCACCCTGCATCTGTACGAACAACCGATCGACGCCACGGCGCCCGGGGAAGACATCGACCTGGCGATCACCTACGGCACCGGCCCGGTGGACAGCACCGCGTATTTCGTCAGGCCGCTGCCGGCGTTGCAGTTCTTCCCGGTGTGCAGCCCCGGCCTGTTCAACCAGGGCACCCTGAAAACCCCGAAGGACCTGGCCCGCCATTGCCTGCTGCACGACGACCAGGACGGCAAGACCTGGACCGCGTGGCTCACCAGCCATGCCGGCGACCAGCGCCCGGACCGCCAGTTGTATTTCGCCCATGCCGGGCTGGCGCTCGAAGCCGCCGCTCAAGGGCAGGGCGTGGCCATGGGCGACAACCTGACGGCTCAGGAAGATTTGCTCAGCGGTCGGCTGGTCCGGCCGTTTACGTCGAGCATGACCGCCCTGGGCCAATACGCACTGGTGTGCGAGCGGGTGCGGCTGGAGCGTCCGGCGGTGGCGCAGATGCTGGAATGGTTCAACGATCAGTTGCTCGATTGATGAGTTGAATTCAAGTATTCCGAAATAATCATCGTTGGCGGGCCAGTCGCCAACGCCCTTAGCCTGTGGTCATTCCAATCCCTGCTGAAGAGGTTTGACCATGGCACGTTTGCTTGACACCACTCCCAAACAGGACGGTTTCCGTCTGCCCGGTGAATTCGAAGCCAAGTCCGGTTGCTGGCTCGGCTGGCCGGAGCGCACCGACGTCTGGCGCAATGGTGCCAAGCCGGCGCAGAAAGTCTGGGTGCAGATCGTCACCGCCATTTCCATGAGCGAACCGGTCACCGTGTGCGCCTCGGCGGCACAGTTCGCCACCGCGCGCCGCCAGTTGCCGCCGCAGGTGCGTGTGGTGGAAATGACCTGCAATGACACTTGGTTCCGCGACAGCGGCCCGTGCTTTGTGGTCAATGATCAGAGCGGCGAAGTGCGCGGCGTTGACTTCGAATTCAACGCCTACGGAGGGCTCGACGGCGGCCTGTACTACCCGTGGGACAAGGACGACCAGATCGCCAGCAAAATTCTCGAAATCGAACGCTTCGACCGCTATCGCGCGCCGCTGATTGCCGAACTGGGTGGCATCCAGAGCGACGGCCAGGGCAGCATCCTGACCACCGAACAATGCCTGCTCAACCGCAACCGCAATCAGCATCTGGGCAAGGACGAAGTCACCCGTCGCCTGACCGATTACCTCGGCGCCGAGCAGGTCATCTGGCTGCCGCGGGGCTGCAAGTTCGACGAAACCGATGGCCATGTCGACGACCTCGCGTGCTTCGTGCGCCCTGGTGAAGTGGTATTGCAATGGACCGACAACCGCGATGACCCGCAGTGGGAAATCTATCAGGAGGCCTACGACATCCTGCGCAGCACCCGCGACAGTCGTGGCCGCGAGTTGATCGTGCACAAGCTGCCGCAGCCGGATGTGCTGGAGTGGACAGCCGAAGAAGCCGAAGGGCTGGACCGGCAGGACAGCACTCACACCCGCCAGGCCGGGACGAAAATCTGCGCGTCGTACATCAACTACTACGCCGGCAACCGCTCCATCGTGGTGCCGCTGTTTGGTGATCGCAACGACAAAGTGGCGCTGGCGACCCTGGCCGAACTGTTCCCGCAACACAGCATCGTCGGTATTGAAAACTCCCGGGAAATCCTCCTCGGTGGCGGCAACGTCGCGTGCATCACCATGCCGCAGTACGCCGCCACGACCTCAAGCAAAAAGGGAGCGTGATCGTGGGCCTGCACAAACTGACTCAAGCAATACTGCTGGTGCTTGCCCCCCTGTGTGTGCAGGCCGCCGAAACCGCCACACCGGTGGTCAACCTGTACATTTGGGGCGAGTACCTGGCCCCGGACACCCTGAAGAACTTCGAGGAAAAAACCGGCATTCATGTGGTGGCCGACCACTTCGATTCCCTGGAAACCGTCGAGACCAAGTTGCTGACCGGCCGCAGTGGCTACGACCTGGTGCTGACGGCGGGGCAGCATCTGTCCCGGGCCATCGAGAGTGGCGCGGTGCAGACGGTCGACAAGCAGCAACTGCCGCATTTCGCCGGCGTCGGCGAAGAGTTCCGCCAGCACATGGCAGTGTTCGATCCGGGCAACCGCTATGCCGGGATCTACGCCTGGGGCACCACGGGCGTGGGGTATCAGGAAGAGGCCGTGAAACAACGCCTGCCCGGCGCGCCGACAGACAGTTGGGCGATGCTGTTCGATCCGGCGGTGGTCGCGAAATTCGCCGATTGCGGGGTCAGCCTGCTCAACGATCCCAACGAAGTGTTTGCGGCGGTCATGAAATACATGGGGCTGGACATCAACCGCCAGAACCTCGACGACCTGAAACTGGCCGAGCAGCAACTGGCGAAGATTCGGCCGTACATTCGTTACTTCGACAACGACCTGAACATCAGCGACCTGGCCAACGGCAACACCTGCGTGGCGATGTCGTGGAACGGTAACGTGGGCATCGCAGCGGGCCAGGCTGAGGCAGCGGGTAAACCGTACTCGCTGACGTACCGCATTCCGAAGGAGGGCACGTTGATCTGGTTCGATGCCATGGTCATTCCCAAGGATGCGCCGCATCCAAAGGCCGGTCTTGCACTGATGGACTACCTGATGACCCCGCAAGTGATCGCGCCGATCACCGACACCATCCACTACGCCAATGCGATCACGGCAGCGGACGGCTTGATCGACCCGGCGATCCGCAATGACCCGGGGACGTATCCGCCGGCGGCGGTCAGGGCTTCGCTGTACAGCAAGAATGACAATGGCAAGGCGTTCAACCGGGCGCTGATTCGGGCGTTCAGTCGGTTGAAGTCGGGGTTGTGATCTGTTTCGGGTGATGTATTGACTGGGCTGACGCCTTCGCTGGCAAGCCAGCTCCTACGGGTTTAGCGGTATACATATATTTTGTGTACGACTCGGACACTGTAGGAGCTGGCTTGCCAGCGAAGAACGATAACGCGGTCTACCGCCCAGGCACCCGCCACAAATACCAGGAGGCCACCGTCCGGAACGGGCTCCACCCCATCCCGATCTCGATCATTTGCCGCCGCGTCGGCTGCACCTCCAACCCCTTGAGTCGCTTGTAGCCCTCACGTACGCCAAAGTCATCCGCCGGCAGGATATCCGGCCGATCCAGGCTGTAGATCAGCAACATCTCCACGGTCCAGCGGCCCACGCCGCGCAACGTGATCAGGCGTTCGATCAGCGCTTCATCATCCATGGCCAGCGCCGTGACGTAATCCGGCACCACGCCGTCCAGCGCCGCCTGGGCGATGCCCTGAATGGTCGCGATCTTGCTCGCGGAAAACCCGCAACTGCGCAATCTGTCGAAATCTGTCGCGACGATCTGTTCAGGCCTGGGAAACGAGCCCGAACCGAACAGCGCCAGCAGCCGGCCGACAATCGCATCGCCGGCCTTGGCATGCAGTTGCTGATAGGCAATCGCCCGCACCAGCGACTCATACGGATCACGCGCCGCATGCGGCTGGTGCAGGCACGGGCCGATGGTGTCGATATGGCGGCGCCAATCGTCATCGATGGCGGCCAGGAACTCACTGGCCGCCCGATAGCCGTCGGACATGGGTTCAGGCTTTCCCGGACGGTTTCAACAGGGCGTTCACTTCGCCATAGGTGAGGGCCTTCAGGTCATGGGTATCGAGCTTGCCGGATTGCAGAAAGCTTTTGGCGATGCCGGCCATGGCACCGTAGAGGAATTCGGCGATGCCTGAACCTGCGGACAGGCGGCGCACGCCCAGTGCCTCGAGCACTTCGGGTGACGGCAGGCCCGGGAAGCCAAGCACATTCAATGGCAGCGAGGTGCCATGGCACAGCGCCTTGATCTCGTACTCGGCGGTAACGCCCGCGGCAAACAGGCCATTGGCACCGGCCGCCTGATACAGCGCGGCGCGCTTGAGAGTTTCGGCGACGCGATCCTCGGCAGGCACCAGGCCGCGCAAGTAGACATCGGTGCGCGCATTGATGAACAGGTTCACCTGGCGGCGATCGGCAACCTGGCGCGCGGTTTCTATCTTGCGTGCCAGCAACTCCGGAGGCGAGGAGCCGTCCTCGATATTGATCCCGACCGCGCCAGCGGCGATCACGGCGTCAACTACGTCTGCCACCCGTTCCAGGTCATCGGAGTAACCGGCTTCGATGTCCACGGTCAGCGGCACCGAAATGACCCGGGCAATTGACTCGACGGTCGAGACCAGGCGTTCAAGGGGCAGGGTGTTGCCGTCCGGGTAGCCATGCACCCAGGCCACCGCCGCGCTGCTGGTGGCCACGGCCTTGTTGCCCAGTTGCTCCACCAGCCGCGCCCCGGCGGCATCGGCGACGTTGGTGAGGATCAGCAAGCCATCGTGATGCAGTTGGTGCAGATGATTGTCGAGCCTGTCCATCGAGTTTCCTTCCTAATGAAAAATCTGTGGGGGATCAGAACGCCAATGGCTCCGTGAGCTGCACCTTTGCGTTTTCCAGCCTGAGCAGAAACGCCTTGCGCGGCTGGCCTCCAGCGTAGCCGGTCAGCGAGCCGTCGGCACCGATCACGCGGTGGCACGGCACGACAATCGATAGGCGGTTATGCCCATTGGCCAGGCCCACCGCCCGGCTGGCACCGGGTTTGCCCAGAGTCGCCGCGATGGCGCCGTAGGTGGTGGTTTGGCCGTAAGGGATCTTTGCCAGTTCCGCCCAGACCCGGCGAGAGAACTCGCTGCCGGGCATGTGCAGGGCAACGCTGAACTCAGTGAGCGTGCCGGCGAAATACGCGGACAACTGCGCTTCGATCTGTTGCAAATGCAGGTTGTGTCCCGGTGCCACGGCATAACCGAAACGGTTTTGCAGCACTTCGACCGAAGGGGTCAGCGATGGCTGATCGAGAAACTCCAGCAGCACCAGCCCACGCCGTTCGGCCATGGCGATCATCGGCCCCAGCGGCGTGGTCAGGCGCGTGAACAGCAGCGGCTCGCTGTTGGCCGCGCGGCCCGGGGTGATGTGAAACGACTTCTGAAAGGCATCGCGAAATCCGCTCAGGGACTCGTAGCCGGAATCGAATGCGACGTCGTCGATGGAGCCGCCCTGTTTAATTCCGTCCAACGCCAAACCCAGGCGCCGGGCGCGCAGCCACGCATGGAAGGTCATGCCGAAATGCTGCTTGAACCAGCGACGCAGTTTCAATGGTTCGATGCCTTCGGCCAGTAGCCGGGTGTCGGTCCAGCGCTGCTCCGGGGCGGCATCTACCGACTTGAACAGCTTCTGTACCCAGTCCGGCGCACTGGCGGCGCTGTCCAGCGGTTTGCAGCGCAGGCAGGCGCGGTAGCCCGCTGCCAGGCATTGTTCGGTGTTGGCAAAGAACTCGACGTTCGCAGGCTTCGGGCTGCGGGCGGTGCAACCGGGGCGGCAGAAGATTCGGGTGGTCTTGACCGCCGTGAAAAACACCCCCTCGTAGGACGTGTCTCGCTCGAGCATGGCGCGAACCATCTCGGCACGGGGCGGCAGCAGCGTTTTTTGTAGGTTCATGGGCGCAGCATAGATCGCCTCATGGGTGGCCTCCACCGGAAAATCGACAGCGAATTTCGCACTGGAAAGCCCTGGACCTGTAGGAGCAAGCTTGCTCGCGAAGGCGGCGTGTCAGGCGCCTCAATATCGGATGACACAACGTTTTCGCGAGCAGGCTCGCTCCCACATTAAAACGAGCCTTTCAGGCTCGACGCGCCATCAGCAGCACCGAAGCCGCCGCCGACAGCAACCCGGCGCAGCAGCGGTTGAATATCCGCTTGCCCGACGGCCTGGCGAACCAGCGGCGCATGTGCAGGCCCATGTAGGCATAGGCGCCGATGGCGATCCATTCCAGCACCAGAAACAGCGCGCCCAGCACCACGAACTGCGGCGCAATGGCGTGGGTCGAGTCGACGAATTGCGGCAGGAATGCGGTGAAAATCAGGATGGCCTTGGGGTTGCCGGCCGCGACCAGGAATTCCTGGCGGGCCAGCGCCAGCGTGCCCACGGGGGCGGTGGTGAGCACGTTTTCGACGCCTGGATCGGCGCGCCACAGCTGCCAGGCGAGGTAGAACAGGTACGCCGCGCCGAGGATCTTGATGGCGTAGAACAGCAGCTCGGAGGTTTGCAGCACCACCGCCAGCCCCGCCGAGGCGAGGGCAATCATCCCGGCAAACGCCAGCAACCGGCCGATGCCGGCCACACACGCGGTGCGGTAGCCATAGCGGGTCGAATTGCTGACCGACAGCAGGTTGTTGGGGCCGGGTGCCATGTTGAGGGCGAAGCAGGCCGGCAGAAACAGGGTGAGGGTGGCGAGGTCCATGGTGGGCTCCTGAAGCAAGAGCGCTATTTTTATCACAGCAACGCGGTGGCCAGACCCATACAGTGACGGGCGTAAACCACCGTACAAGGGGCTATCTGGCGAATTTTTTCGCCCCGGCGACGCAGAGGATCACGGCGACAGTGACACCCAGCATGCCGAGGCTGACCTGTTCATGCAGTAGAGTGGCGGCCAGGGTCAGGCCGAAAAACGGCTGCAGCAGCTGCAATTGCCCAACGGCGGCGATGCCCCCTTGGGCCAGGCCGCGATACCAGAACACGAAACCGATCAGCATGCTGAACAGCGAGACGTAAGCCAGGCTGAACCAGGCCGGCGTGCTGATGTCGGTGAGCGAGACCGGCATGCGCATCCAGCTGAACAGCGCCACGACCGGTAGCGACAGTACCAGCGCCCAGGAAATCACCTGCCAGCCACCGAGCGTGCGCGACAGCTTCGCGCCTTCTGCATAACCCAGGCCGCAGGCGAGGATGGCCAGCAGCATCAGGATGTCGCCTTGCGGGGAGGCGGTCAGCCCTTGGGACAGGGCAAACCCGACCACCAGCAGGCTGCCCAGCACCGAGAAAATCCAGAACGCCGCCCGTGGTCGTTCGCCGCCGCGCAGAACGCCAAACACCGCCGTCGCCAGGGGCAACAGGCCGACGAAGACAATGGAGTGTGCGGACGTCACGTATTGCAGTGCCAGCGCCGTCAGCAGAGGGAACCCGATGACCACACCCAGGGCGACGATCATCAGCGGTATCAGTTGATCGCGCGCCGGACGTTTTTCCTTGAATAACCACAGCAGGCACAGCGCCAGGAGCGCAGCGATGGTCGCGCGGGCGACCGTGAGGAACACCGGGTCAAACTCCAGCACCGCCACCCGTGTCGCCGGCAGCGAACCGCTGAAGATCACCACGCCGATCAGGCCATTGATCCAGCCGCTGGTGCTGTTTTCCAGCGTCCGGTGTTGCAGGTTCGAGGTCCGTTCCATTTGGCTCACGCTCATTGTCTGATTGCACGAAACTCATCGTATGAGCGAATATCGATACAATCAAAAAATTGTCATGGATACATCGCGACATGCCTCGATCGCGCTACAAAACCCTGGTGGATGCCTTTGCCGCCGACATCCGTTGCGGGCGTTTGCCGCCCGGCACGCGCCTGCCGACTCACCGGCAACTGGCCACTGAGCACGGCCTGGCACTGGTCACCGCCAGCCGGGTGTATGCCGAGCTGGAGGGCATGGGCCTGGTCAGTGGCGAAACCGGACGCGGAACCTTTGTCAGGGAGACTTCGCTGCCACCGGGCCAGGGCATCTCGCAGCATGTGGTGGCAGCGGGGATGATCGACCTGAACTTCAACTACCCGTCATTGCCCGGTCAGGCCGACCTGCTGCGCAATGCCTTGCGTCAGCTGGCGTTGTCCGGTGACCTGGAATCCCTCCTGCGCTATCAGCCCCACGCGGGGCGCCTGCATGAGCGGGCCTCGGTCGCGCGCCATCTGGTCGAACGCGGGCTGAACGTGCCGGCCGAGCAGGTGTTGATCGTCAGCGGCGCCCAGCATGGCCTGACGGTGGCGATGATGACGCTGCTCAAGCCTGGCGATGTGATCGCCGCTGATGCGTTGACCTATCCCGGTTTCAAGACGCTGGCCGAAACACTGCATCTGGAAGTCTTGCCCATTCCAGTCACGGATACCGGGCCTGATCTGCCCGCCCTGGAAAAACTCTGCCGCATCCGATCGGTACGGGCCCTGTACTCGATGCCGACCTTGCACAACCCGCTGGGCTGGGTGATGGACGCCGATCAGCGCGAGCGACTGGTGGCAATAGCGCGCCAGCACGACCTGACGATCATCGAGGACGCCGCCTACGCGTTCCTGGCCGAAAACGTACCGCCGCCACTGGCCGAGCTGGCGCCTGAGAGAACGGTGTACGTGTCCGGTCTGTCGAAGAATGTCGCCACCGGGCTGCGGGTTGGTTTCATGGCCGCACCCGTGCAATGGGTCGCCGCCTTCGAGCGCACCATCATGGCGACCACCTGGAACACCCCCGGCGTGATGACCGCCATCGCCACGGCCTGGCTCGACGACGGCACCGTCAGCCAGCTGGAAGCGCAGAAACGGGCCGACGCCCAAGCCAGGCAGGCCCTGGCCCGGGAGGTGCTGGCGGGGCTCGGGACCATCAGTCACCCGAATTCCTACTTCATCTGGCTGCCGTTGGCCGAAGACGCCCGGGCCGACCAGGTCGCCATGGCGCTGATGCGCGAGCAGGTGTCGGTGTCGCCAGCCGAGCCCTTTGCGATTTCGGCCCATGTACCGCACGCGATACGCCTGGCGTTGGGCTCGGTGGACATGGGCTCCCTGCGCATTGCCCTGAACAAAGTGAAAAGCGTCGTTGGTTATTACTCGTAGCGAGGTGCGGCAGGGCAGTTTTCTTCAATACGCGAGCCGGTCGGCGCTTTACCTTGAGCACCTTGTTCAATTCAACGGAAGAAGGTGTGCAATGAGTCTGATGATGTCCATGGCGGCGTTTGCGCTGGTCGCGTCCATCACCCCGGGGCCGGTCAACATTGTGGCGTTGAGTTCCGGCGCGCGGTTTGGCTTGCGGGCCAGCCAGCGTCATGTGGCCGGGGCCACGTTGGGGTTTGTCTTGCTGTTGGTGCTGATGGGGTTGGGCCTGCATGAGTTGTTGCAACAGTGGCCCGCGCTGACGCAGGTGGTGCAATGGGCGGGCGTAGCCTTTCTGTTGTACATGGCCTTCAAGCTGGCGGCCGACAATGGACAGGTGCAAGCCAGTGAATCGGCACAGGCCCCGTCGATGCTGTATGGCGCCATCATGCAATGGCTCAACCCCAAGGCCTGGTTGGCCTGCGTGGCTGGGATGGGCGCGTTTGTCGCCGATGGCGAGGCGCGGCTGGTTTGGCAATTCGCCGCGATTTATCTGGTGATCTGCTATCTGTCGGTGGGTTGCTGGGCTTATGCCGGGACGTTTCTGAGCGGTTTTTTGCACAACCCGGCCGGCATGCGCCTGTTCAATCGCGCCATGGCATTGCTGCTGGTGGTGAGCGCGGTGTATCTGCTGCTGCCGTAACGGCAGTCACTGGATATTCAACCCCGATACTGCCCCGGCGTTGCCGCCAAATGCTGTTTGAATGCCCGTTGAAAATGTGCCTGATCGGCGAACCCCGCTTCCAGCGCCACATCTGCAATCAGCTTGCCGCTGCGTAATTGATCCTGGGCGAACTGGATGCGCCGGTTCACCAGAAACGCGTGGGGCGTCATGCCGTAATGCTGTTTGAAGGCGCGGATCAGGTAGGACGGTGACAGTTGCGCCGCCTCGCAAATATCTTCGAGCTTGAGGGTTTGCGTACAGTGATCGCGGATGTAATCGGCGGCACGCTCCAGCTTGAAATTGGGTTCGCGCAGCGGCGGGTCGACCGGGTTCAATCGCTGCTGTACATCAGTGAAAAACTCCACCGCCACGCTGTGTTTGCGCAGCACATCCTGTTGCGGGTCGACCAGCACGTCATACAAGCCCGCAAGGCCGGCAAACAGGTTGGCGTCCCGCGTATGGGTCAGCGAAAAGCGGCGAAACGCCGTGTCATCGCTGAACCCCAGCTGGTGCTGCAGATCGGTCAGCCACGGCGTATCGACGTACAGCATCAGGTACGACCAGGGTTGGTCTTCGATCGGGTTGCAGGCGTGGACGTCGCCGGGGTTCATCAGTACGACCGTGCCGGCGCTGACCTCGAATGCGCACTGCTCATGGATATAGGTGCTGCGCCCGGCGGTGATCGCCCCGATGGAAAAGTGCTCGTGGGCATGCCGGGTGTAGCAGACTTCGCGCCCGTCGGCGATGGAGCGGGCTTCGATGAAGGGCAGGGCATCATCGCGCCAGAAGCGCGGGGCCTTGTCGGCGTTTTTGGCAACGGCGTGCTTCATGCTCACTCCTCGGCAGGTCAGTGCCCGAGTGTATTAGCTCTCGCCGTCAAAGGCTCGTTGCAGTTCGGCGATATCGAGTTTTTTCATCTGCATCATCGCTTGCATGGCCCGTTGGGATTTTTTCGTGTCCGGGTCTTTGATCATGTCCATCATGGCGACGGGGACGATCTGCCACGACAGCCCGAACTTGTCCCGGAGCCAACCGCATTGCTGGGCCTCGGGCGCGCCGCCGGCCGACAGGTTGCCCCAGTAATGGTCGACTTCTTCCTGGGTCAGGCAATTGACCTGAAATGAAACCGCCTCACTGAACTTGAACAACGGCCCGCCGTTGAGGCCAGTGAAGCTCTGCCCGTCGAGCTCGAAGCTGACGGTCATGACCGAACCTTCGGGCCGGCCGTGGAATTCGAAACCGGCGTGGCCGTAATGGGTGATGGCCGTGATTTTCGAATGATCGAAGATCGAGCAATAGAATTTAGCCGCCTCTTCGGCCTGATTGTCGAACCACAGGCAGGGTGTGAGTTTTTGTACGCGTTGCATGGTGCCAACTCCTCTGCGGATTGCGCATGTTCCGGACTTTCAGAGTAGTCAGCCTCTGGTCGTCTGGCCGTACCGTAGATCGAGAAAATTGCCACGTGGTTGTGATGCTATAGTCGAAATGACGTCGATATGAGTCATATAGACTATTTGCGTGGTGGGTCTTTATGACTCATGTGCGCACAAGTGCCTGGATTTAAAGGGGTAAAAAGCTGGCACGGGACTTGATCAGGTAAACGTACAACTGAAAGCCTTCAGGAGTACGCGAAATGTTCAACTTCTTCAGCAACCCTCAGAACGTCCTTGAATTGTCGAGTCGTGTGCTCGGGGCTGGCCTGGCGATGCTGCTGGCCGGCATCTACGGTGCCTATCTTTACGACGGCCACCTGTCGATCGTCGTGCTGGTGACCCTGCACGCCATGACCATTGTCGGCCCGACCCTGTTGAAAATCGGCTACGTCATGCGCCTGCTTTCCCAGTATCGGCTGAGCCGAGGCCTGGTCCGGGTGGTGGCTTGATGCGCCGGCTTGCCGTTGCACCGGTCTTCAGTCTGGGCTTCCGGCCGTTCTTTCTCGCCGGTGCCGGTTTCGCCGCCATCGCCGTGGCTATCTGGGCCTTGTGGCTGTACGGGCGATTGCCCGGTGCGCAACCGGTGGGCGGCATGCTCGCCTGGCATCGGCATGAAATGCCCTTCGGATTTGCCTCGGCCATCATTGCCGGGTTCCTCCTGACTGCGGTGCCCAACTGGACCGGCCGGCCGGGGCTCAAGGGCTGGCCGCTGATCGGCCTGGTGCAGGTGTGGCTGCTGGCGCGGCTGGCGTGGCTCCTGCCG